>NZ_JAQJCQ010000020.1:0-81292 GCF_038442435.1 Xanthomonas protegens
TGGTTGACGCCGCTTCTTCGTCCAAATCCGAAGGCTTTTCCTCGAAGCGAGCCGGCCATATTAACCGACTTTTTCACTTCGTCAACACCTTTTTGAAGAGGTTTTTGACGCCCTTGCCGCGTTGCCGTGAAGGCGTTGCGTCAGGGGAGGGAAAGTATGGCCCCAAAACGGGCGCTTGGGAAGAGGGTGTGAAAACTTTTTTCACTCTCCCGTCGCGGAGTCCCTGTCAGCCCCACCTGCCTTACCGCGCACGCTATTTGATGGGCGCTGCTTCGCGGGCGCGGCCACTCCCTATATATAGAGCGTGGGCAGCGGCGCGCCACCGTCGCCCGATTGCCTGAGCGGCAATCGGGCGGGCGATCTCATGCTGCGATGAGCTGGACCCGGGCGAATGTCCGCTTGCCGACCTGCAGGACGCCCTCGAAGCCGGGCGCGAAGCTCTGCTGCGGATCCTCCACCACCTCGCCGGCCACGCGCACTGCCCGCTCCTTCAGCTTGCGGGTGGCCTCGGAATTGCTGGCGGTCAGGCCCGCGGCGGTCAGCAATGCGGCGATCCGCAGCCCTTCCGCCGGCACCGCGACCTGCTGCAGCGGCAAGGCGCTGGTGTCGCCCTGCCCTGTCACCACGGCATGCCAGCCGACGATGGCCTGTTCGGCAGCAGCGGCATCGTGGAACCGGGTGGTGAGTTCGCGCGCCAGGCGCAGCTTCACCTCGCGCGGATGCAGGCTGCCGGCCTGCACCTGCTGCTGCAGCGCCTGCGCCTCGTTCATGCCGATCTCGAAGGACAGCAGCTCGATCCACCGCCACATCAGCTCGTCGCCGATCTTCATGGTCTTGGTGACGATGTCGATGGCCGGCTCGCTGATGCCGATGTAGTTGCCCAGCGACTTGGACATCTTGTTGACCCCGTCCAGGCCCTCCAGCAGCGGCATGGTCAGCACGATCTGCGCCGGCTGCCCGTAGTGCTCCTGCAGGCCGCGACCCATCAGCAGATTGAACTTCTGGTCGGTGCCGCCCAGCTCGACGTCGGCCTTCAGCGCCACCGAGTCGTAGCCCTGCACCAGCGGGTAAAGGAACTCGTGGATGGCGATGGACTGCTGCGCGGCGTAGCGCTTGGCGAAGTCGTCGCGCTCGAGCATGCGCGCCACGGTGTGCTGGCCGGCCAGGCGGATCATGTCGGCCGCACTCATCTGCCCGAACCATTCCGAATTGAAGCGCACCTCGGTGCGCGTGCGATCCAGCACCTTGAACACCTGCTCCTCGTAGGTGCGCGCATTGGCCAGCACGTCCTCGCGGGTCAGCGGCTTGCGGGTGACGTTCTTGCCGGTGGGGTCGCCGATCATCCCGGTGAAGTCGCCGATCAGGAAGATCACCTGGTGCCCCAGGTCCTGGAACTGGCGCATCTTGTTCAACAGCACGGTGTGGCCGATGTGCAGATCCGGCGCGGTGGGATCGAAGCCGGCCTTGATCCGCAGCGGACGGCCGCTGCGCAGGCGGGCCTCCAGTTCTTCACGCTTGAGGATTTCATCGGCACCGCGGCCGATCAGGGCAAGGGACTCTTCGATCGTGGACAAAACAGGAACTCCGGCGAATGGCGTCAACAAACGTGAATGGCGTTAAGAGCGAGTTAACCGTGCAGCCAGGTGAAAATCCGAGCCGGCTCAATGGTTTGACGCGCTGTGGAACGATGTTTATGGTAGCCGAGTTTTGAGCTCGCGCTTCGGGCTCGTGAGGAAGCCTTGATGCCCAACAGTGATCAGGAACGCGCGCGCCGGCAGCGGTTCCAGCAACGCCTTCACGTTCTCCACGACACTGCGCTGCATCGCAAGTTGAAGGAACATCTTCCTGCCGGCCGCTGGACGCGCCGCCACTGGATCCACGCCAGCCTGTTCGCCACCATCGGCGCGATGGTCGCCACCATCGTCCCGGGCTTCTCCAACGCCATCGACGTGCCGCTGCAGACCACGCAGGCGACGCTGGCGCTGCCGTTGCCGCCGATCTCGCTTGCCCAGCAACAGCAGGCTGCGATCACCGACAACTGGCAGGTGGTGCGGATCGAATCCGGGCAGACCCTGGGCTCGGTGTTCGAGAAGCTCGGCCTCCCCGCCACGGTGATGCAGCGGGTGCTCGACCATCCCGGCACCCACGACGCGCTGACCAAGCTGCGCCCGGGCGCGGAAATCGGCTTCGACCTGGCGACGACCGGCGACCTGCGCGCCCTGCGCTTCGATCGCGACGCCACCCATCGGGTGGAACTGTCGCTGCTGGGCGAGGACATCAAGGAAAAGGTGATCGAGCGCGAGACCAGCACGCGCACCGTGGTCACCAGCGGTGAGATCACCAGCTCGCTGTACGTGGCCGCGCGCAAGGCCGGGCTGTCGCCGTCGGCGATCGCGACGATGACCGACGAGATCTTCAAGTACGACATCGACTTCGACAAGGACCTGCAGCCGGGCGACCGCTTCAGCGTGGTCATGGACGAGACCTGGCGCGAAGGCGAGCGCATCGACACCAGCAAGATCCTGGCGGCGACCTTCACCACCCGCGGCAAGACCTACAGCGGCTTCCGCTTCGAGCGCGGCGGCAAGCCGGCCGAGTACTTCGACGTGACCGGGCGGCCGCTGAAGAAGAGCTTCATCCGCATGCCGGTGTCCTACAGCCGCATCAGCTCCACCTTCGGCGCGCGCAAGCACCCGGTGCTGGGCACCATGCGCATGCACAAGGGCATCGACTACGCGGCGCCGACCGGCACGCCGATCATGGCCGCCGGCGATGCGCGGGTGCAGTTCGTGGGCACCCAGCGCGGCTACGGCAACGTGGTGATCCTGGATCACGGCAAGGGCTACAGCACGCTGTACGGGCACATGTCGCGCTTCGGCGGCATCAAGGCCGGCCAGCGCATCAACCAGGGCACGGTGATCGGCTACGTCGGCATGACCGGCATGG
The DNA here is from genome assembly GCF_038442435.1 of Xanthomonas protegens. Lineage (NCBI taxonomy): Bacteria > Pseudomonadati > Pseudomonadota > Gammaproteobacteria > Lysobacterales > Lysobacteraceae > Xanthomonas > Xanthomonas protegens. Next base: position 2,947 of record NZ_JAQJCQ010000020.1, read on the forward strand.
CCACCGGGCCGCACCTGCACTACGAATTCCGCGTGGACGGGGTGCAGCGCAACCCGGCCTCGGTGACGATGCCGCCGCCGACCCCGCTGGCCGGCTCCGAACTGGCCGCGTTCCGCGCGCAGACCTCGCCGGCGCTGGCGCGCATCCAGCGTGTGGAGAAGCTGATCTACGCCGATGCCGGCGAGCCGGACGCGAAGAAGAAGAAGGTCGTCGCCTCGTCCAAGGCCGCCAGCTCGCACGACGCCGGCTGAGTACTGGCGTCCGCTTGCGCCGCGCCGCGCATTGACGGGCGGCGGCGCCTGGCCCACGCTGCGGCGCCGACCGCCGCCTGGTGTCTTGCATGCCCTCGCCTTCCGCCGTTCCCGACGACGCCCTGTTCCTGGGCCTGATGTCCGGCACCAGCGCCGACGGCATCGATGCCGCGCTGGTGCGCTTCGACCACGCTGGACGTCCGCAGCTGCAGCTGGGACGCACCTATGCCTGGGCGCCGCAGCAGCGCTCGGCGCTGATCGCGCTGGGCGAAGGCGGCGACATCGCCTCGCTGGACGCATTGGGAAAGCTCGATGCCGAGGTCGCGATCGCCTTCGCCGAGGCGGCGTTGCGCCTGCTCGAGGACGCCGGGGTGGCGCCGGCCGCGGTCCGCGCGATCGGGTCGCACGGGCAGACCGTGCGCCATCGCCCGCTGGCCGACCCCGCTTTCACCTGGCAGCTTGGCGACGGCAACCGCATCGCCGAACTGACCGGCATCGCCACGGTCTGCGACTTCCGCCGCCGCGACGTCGCCGCTGGTGGCCATGGCGCGCCGCTGATGCCGGCCTTCCATGCGGCGATGCTGGGGGCGGCGCACGAAGACCGGGCCGTGCTCAACCTCGGCGGCATCGGCAACCTGACCCTGCTGCCGGCGCACGGCGCGGTGCGCGGGTTCGACACCGGCCCGGCCAACGCACTGCTCGATGCCTGGTGCCAGCGCCATCGCGGCCAGCCCTACGATGCCGGCGGCGCGTTCGCCGCCAGCGGCGCGGTCGACGCCGACCTGCTGCAACGCCTGCTGGCCGATCCCTGGTTCGCGCTGCCGCCGCCCAAGAGCACCGGGCGCGAGCAGTTCCATCTGCGCTGGCTGGAGGCCTGCCTGGACACGCCGGCGCCCGCGCCGGCCGCGGTGCAGGCGACGCTGCTGGAACTGACCGCGGCCACCGTCGCCGACGCGCTGCAGGCGCAGCAACCGGCGACCCGGCAGCTGCTGGTGTGCGGCGGCGGCGTGCACAACCCGCTGTTGCTGGCGCGGCTGCAGGCGCGGCTGCCGGGCGTGCAGGTGCAATCGACCCAGGCGCAGGGCCTGGACCCGGACTACATCGAAGCGATGGGCTTCGCCTGGCTGGCGCGGCAGACCCTGGCCGGGCTGCCGGGCAACCTGCCGTCGGTCAGCGGCGCGCGCGGGCCGCGCATCCTCGGCGCGATCCACCCCGCCTGAACGACGACGCTAGCTAGAAGGTCAGAAGCCGCTGCCGGCCGGCAGCGCGCGCAAGGCCGCGATCGCCTCCGAGAGCGCATCCACCTCGCGGTGCTCGAACCCGCTGCGCACGTCGTGCTCGCTGGAGAACAGGCCCTGCTCGATCAGCGCCAGCACCGCCTGGCGCTGGGTCCAGCCGCGCGCAACGGCGATGCGGCGGATGCGTTCGAGCAGGAACGGGTCGATATCGCGCAACACAAGGTCGCTCATGCGGACTCCCGGGCGGCGGCGCATGCATGCACCGCTGCCCATCATCCGCGCCCGGGGGCGCCCTTTCAATCGCCCGGCGGCAGCGCTGGGGGCGTCTGTTCCCGGATCCGCGGCCACAGCCAGGCCAGCAGCAGCAGGGTCGGGATCACGGTGAAGGCGCTGAGCACGAAGAAGGTGCTGTAGGAGGTGGCTTCGACGATATAGCCCGAGACGCCGCCGACGAACTTGCCCGGCAGGTTGGCCAGCGACACCAGCAGCGCGTACTGGGTGGCGGTGAAGTTGCGGTCGGTCAGCGAGGACATGAAGGCCACCAGCACGGTGCCGGCGAAGCCCTGGAACAGGTTGTCGGCGCTGAGCGCGGCGTAGAACGACCAGAGCTGGCCGGGGTTGTGCGCCATCAGCAGGAACGCCAGGTTGGACAGCGCCACGCCCAGCGCGGCGACCAGCAACATGCGCCGGAAGCCGAAGGCGGCCACCGCCAGGCCGCCGGCGAAGGCCCCGGCGATCCCCATCCAGACCCCGAACAGCTTGGAGACGGTGGCGATGTCGGCCTTGTCGAAGCCCGAATCCAGATAGAACGGGCCGGACATCACCCCGATCACCTGGTCGGGGAACTTGAACAGGCCCACGAACAGCAGCAGCGCCAGCCCCAGCGCCAGGCCGTTGCTGGAAAAGAAGCTGGAGATCGGCTGCCAGAACGCGCCGACCACGTCGATCTTGCGCACCACCGTCGAGGCCGGCACCTCCGGCTCGCGACACACCAGGGTGGTGACGATCGGCAGCAGCATCAGCCCGGCCATGACCAGATAGGCCAACCTCCAGTTGCCGAACTGCGCCAGGTACAGCGCGCCGGCGCCGGACAGGATCAGGCCGATGCGGTAGCCGAAGGTATAGGTCGCGGCGAGCGCGGCCTGCGCCGACGGCGGCGCGATCTCGATGCGGTAGGCGTCCACCACCGAGTCCTGGGTGGCACCGGCAAAGGAGGCGATCAACACCCACAGCACCAGCGCGGCCACGCTCAGCTCCGGACGGGTGAACGCCAGCGCCACCAGGCCGACCGCCACGCCCAGCTGCGCGACCAGCAGCCACGAGCGGCGCCGGCCGAGGAAGCCGAACAGCGGGAAGCGGTAGCGATCCAGCAGCGGCGCCCACAGGAACTTGAGCAGGTAGAAGAAGCTGGCCAGGCTGATCAGGCCGATGCTGCCCAGGTCCAGGCCGACGTCGCGCAGGCGCGTGGACAGGGTCTGCGAGGCGATCAGCAGGAACGGCAGGCCGCTGCCGAAGCCCAGCAGCGCCATCGTCGCCGCCGACGGCGTAGCGAAGGCGCGCTTGATCCCGGCCCAGCCCTTGTAGGACACCGGCGCCGCGGCAGCACCGCCGCTCATTCGCGGTAGTCCACCGTGAACGGCGCGTGGTCGGAGAAGCGCTGCGCGGTATAGATCGAACAGCCCTGCAGGCGCTCGCGCAGGGTCGGGGTGACGAACTGGTAGTCGATGCGCCAACCGACGTCGTTGGCGCGCGCCGCGCCGCGGTTGCTCCACCAGGTGTAGTCCTGGCCGTCGGGATGCAGCGCGCGGTAGGCGTCGACCCAGCCGCGGCCGCTGGCCGCATCGGCCTCTTCGGCGCGGTCGGCGCACAGGCCGTTGAGCCAGTCGCGCTCGGCCGGCAGGCAGCCGGAGTTCTTCTGGTTCGACTTCCAGTTCTTGATGTCCAGCGCCGAGCGCACGATGTTCCAGTCGCCGCACAGCACGTAGTCGCGGCCGCTGTGCAGCCACTCCACCAGGATCGGCCGCAGCCAGTCCATGACCTGGAACTTGTAGCCCTGACGCAGCTCGCCGGATGACCCGGAGGGAATGTAGAAGGACACCACGCTCAGGTTGCCGAAGCGCGCCTCGATGTAGCGGCCCTCCTCGTCGAACTCGGGCCAGCCCAGCGCGGTCCGCACCTCGTCCGGCTCGCGCTTGCTGTAGATGGCCACGCCGCTGTAGCCCTTCTTGGTGCTGGCGTCGCGGAACCAGACCCGGTAGCCGTCCGGCAGGAACGCCGGCCCGGCCAGCTGATGCTCCTGCGCCTTGGTCTCCTGCACGCACAGCACATCCGCCTGTTGGGTGGCGAACCACTCGAAAAAACCCTTGGTGGCGGCCGACCGCAGGCCGTTGGCGTTGAAGCTGATGATGCGCATGGGTGGGGAGCCGGGATTCGGGATTGGGGATGACGGGATTTGTGAAAGCATAGCCGGTCACGCCCATGCAGCGTCCGCGCATGGGGTACGCTTTTACGAATCCCTAATCCCCAATCCCGAATCCCGGCCTCCCAATGACCGACTACCGGCAACGTTTCCTGCAACTGGCCCTGGACGTGGAGGCGCTGCGTTTCGGCGAGTTCACGCTGAAGTCCGGGCGCCTCAGTCCGTATTTCTTCAATGCCGGACGCTTCGACTCCGGCGCCAGCATGGCGCGGCTGGCGGCGTGCTACGCCGATGCGGCCGATGCCGCCGGGCTCGATTTCGATCTGCTGTTCGGCCCGGCCTACAAGGGCATCCCGCTGGCGACGGCGGTGGCCTGCGAGTACGCGCGGCGCGGGCGCGATTTGCCGCTGGCGTTCAACCGCAAGGAAGCCAAGGCACACGGCGAAGGTGGCAGCCTGATCGGCGCGCCGCTGGCCGGCCGCCGGGTGCTGATCGTGGACGACGTGATCACCGCCGGCACCGCGATCCGCGAGGCGCTGGGCATCATCCGCGCCGCCGGCGGCGAGCCGGCCGCGATCCTGGTCGCGCTGGACCGCCAGGAGATCGCCGCCGAGGACGACCGCCGCTCGGCGGCGCAGGCGGTGGCCGCCGAGGCCGGCGTTCCTGTGGTCTCGGTCGCGCATCTGGGCGACCTGCTTGCATTCATCGACGGAAACGCAGACCTTGTCGGCTTCCGCGAACCGCTGCTGGCCTACCGGGCCCGCTACGGCTGCGCTTCGTCTGGCTGACAGCAGGGGGCTGCCACGATGCCGATCCGACCACGCACTCGCGTCCTGCCGGCGCTGCTGGCGCTGCTGGCCTTGCCGGCCGCCGCGCAACAGGCGTCGGCGCCGTCCAAGAAGCTGTACTGCTGGAACCAGGGCGGCCAACGTACCTGCAGCGATGCGTTGCCGCCGGAAGCGGTGAACCAGGCGCGCGACGAGTTCAACGCCACCAGCGGCATGCGCAGCGCCGAGGTCGGGCGTGCGCTGAACGCCGAGGAACGCGCCGCGGCCGCCGCCGACGCCGCGCAGCAGCGCGCCGACCAGGCCGCGCTGGAAACGCGCAAGCGCACCGACCAGGCGATGCTGCTGTCGTACCAGACCGAGGACGAACTGCGCCGGGTGTTCGCCGAGCGCATCGGCATCGTCGACAACAACATCCAGACCGCGCGCTACAACGTGGAGAGCCTGCGCCAGGGCCTGATCGGCCTGCTGTCCGGCGCCGGCGCGCGCGAGCTGGCCGGGCAGAGCGTGCCGGCCAAGACCGCCGACGACGTGCAGCAGCGGCACCGCGCCTTGCTATGGCAGCTGCGCATGCAGAAGAACTTCGAACAGCAGCGGCTCGGCCTGGATCAGGAAATCGAGGACGTGCTGCAGCGCTATCGCGCGGCCAGAGGCAACGGCCCGGCACAGTCCGCCACCACCGCCGGCGGCTGAGCCGTCGCACACCCCGGCGCCCGGACCAGGCCGGGCGCGCGACGCCGCCTCAGAAGGTCGGCGCCAGGCCCGGCAGCACGGCCTGCAGCTGGGCGCGGAACAGCGCCTTGATCCGCTCCAGCGCCGCCGCGTTGTCGGCTTCGAAGCGCAGCACCAGCACCGGCGTGGTGTTGGAGGCGCGCACCAGGCCCCAGCCATCCGGGAAGTCGGCGCGCAGCCCGTCGATGGTCAGCAGCCGCGCGCCGGCGAACGGCGAGCCCTCCTGCTGCGCCTGGGCGACCAGGTCGGCGACCAGCGCATGCGCGTCCTGCCCGTCCACCGGCAGCTTGATCTCCGGCGTGGCCACGCTGTCGGGCAACTCCGCCAGCACCTCCGACGGCGATTCCTCGCGCTGGGCCAGGATCTCCAGCAACCGCGCCGCCGCGTACAGGCCGTCGTCGAAGCCGTACCAGCGCTCCTTGAAGAAGAAGTGGCCGCTCATCTCGCCGGCCAGTTCGGCATCGGTCTCGCGCATCTTCGCCTTGATCAGCGAATGCCCGGTCTTCCAGACCAGCGGGCTGCCGCCGTTGCGCAGCACGTAGTCGGACAGCTTGCCGGTGCACTTGACGTCGTAGATCACCAGCGCGCCGGGATTGCGTTGCAGCACGTCGGCGGCGAACAGCATCAGCAGGCGGTCCGGGTAGATCACCGTGCCTTCTTTGGTGACCACGCCGAGGCGGTCGGCGTCGCCGTCGAAGGCCACGCCGAGGTCGGCATCGAAGCGCCGCACCGTCTGCACCAGATCCTCGAGGTTGTGCGGCTCGCTGGGGTCGGGATGGTGGTTGGGGAAGGTGCCGTCGACGTCGCAGTACAGCGGCACGACCTCGGCACCGATCGCTTCCAGCAGGCGCGGCGCCAGTTCGCCACCGACGCCGTTGCCGGCATCGGCCACCACCTTGAGCGGGCGGTCCAGCTGCACGTCGTCGGCGATGCGCTGGATGTAGTCGTCGCCGACGTCACGCTGCTGCAGCCGGCCCGGTTCCTCGGCAGTGGGCAGGCGGCCGGCGCTGATCCGTGCGTGCAGGTCGGCGATGGCGGCGCCGGACAGGGTCTCGCCGCCGACCACGATCTTGAAGCCGTTGTAGTCGGCGGGATTGTGGCTGCCGGTCACCGCCACGCAGCTGCCGGCGCGCAGGTGGTAGGCGGCGAAGTAGACCACCGGGGTCGGCGCCAGGCCGATGTCGGTGACGTGGCAGCCGGCGCGGCGCAGGCCTTCGATCAGTGCGGCCGACAGCTCCGGCCCGGACAGGCGGCCATCGCGGCCGACCACCACCTCGTTGAGCCCCTGCTCCTGCATCACCGCGCCGATCGCCTGGCCGATCAGCGCCGCCACCTGCGGGCTGAGGTCGCGGCCGACTACGCCGCGGATGTCGTAGGCGCGGAAGATCTCCGGCGCCACCGTGAACGCCGGCACCGGCTTGGCCGGCGCGGCCTCCTCGGTGACGGGTGGCGGCGGCGGCGGTTCCTGGCGTTGCAGGCTCTGCTGCAGGGTGTGTTCTTCGGCCACCGCCGCGCCGGCGCGGCGCACCCGCGGCTGCGGCAGGCGCCCACGCGCGGCCAGCAACACCAGCGCGCCCAGCACCAGGCACAGGCCGGCGACCAGCAGGCAGGGCAGCGCGCCCAGCCCCAGCGGGCCGGCTTCGGTATCCGGCAGCGAGGCGACCATGCGCAGACCGCTGTCGCCGACCGGGCGCGACATCGCGTCGGCGCGATCATGCAGCGCATTGTCACCGGCGGCGATCACGTCGTAGCTGCCCTGGCGCAGGGCCAGATAGCCGGTGCCCGGCACCGATGCCTGCGCGACCGGGTCGGTCAGCAGCGCCAGTGGCAGGCGCAGGTACACCACCCCGGCGTTGCCGCCCAGCGAGACCGGCGCGGCCAGGCCCAGCCGCGGGCCGCCGCCGTCGCGGATCACCGCGCTGGCGAGCTTGCCGGTCATCAGGGCCTTCTCCAGCAGCGCCAGGCGGCCGTAGCCGAAGTGCGCCGCATCGGTGTAGCCCGGTTCCAGATCGGCCGGCAGCACCTGCGCGGCCTCGGCCTGCGCCCAGTCCGCACGCAGCGCCTGGGCGGCGGCCGCGGCATCGCCGCGGCTCAAGGCCGCCTGCACGGCCGGCTGCTGCAGGCGTTCGGACAGACGTCTGCCCACGCCCGCCAGCGCCTGCTGGGTCTGCGTCACCGCGGCATCGCGCGCCTGCTCCAGCGTGGCGGCGGCCTGCTCGGCGCGCCATTGCTCGACCCCGCTCCAGCCGAACCAGACCACCAACAGCACCAGCAGCACCGTCAGCAGAGGCGCCACCTTGCGCAAACCCTGCGGCACCGGCCGCGCTTGTGTTGCCTCGCTCATGCAGACGATCCCCTGTCAGCGCACTCCGGTATGGCCGAATCCACCCGTTCCCCTGGCGCTGTCGGCGAAAGTATCCACCACCTGCAGGGCGACACGCACGACCGGCATCACCACCAGCTGCGCGATGCGGTCGCCGGGGGCGATGGTGAAGTCCTCGCGGCCGCGGTTCCAGACGCTGATCAGCAGCGGCCCCTGGTAGTCGGCGTCGATCAGGCCGGTGCCGTTGCCGAGCACGATGCCGTGGCGGTGGCCCAGGCCCGAGCGCGGCAGCACCACCGCGCACAGCTGCGGATCGGCGATGTAGATGGACAGGCCGCTGGGGATCAGCGCGGTGTCGCCCGGCGCCAGGGTCAACGGCGCCTCGGTGGCCGCGCGCAGGTCGAGCCCGGCGCTGGCTTCGGTGGCGTAGTCGGGCAGCGGCCAGCTGTCGCCGAAGCGCGGATCCAGCAACTTCACCTGCAGCGGATAGGGCGTGGGAGTGCTCATGCGTGCAGCCTCTGCGCGATCAGGTCCAGCAGTTGTTCGGCCAGCTGCGTCTTGGAGACCGCCGGGAAGTCGCGTTCGCCATCCTGCCAGTAGGCCGTGGCCGCGTTCTGGTCGCTCTCGAAGCCGTTGCCGGCCACCCCCACCCGGTTGGCCACGATCAGGTCCAGGTGCTTGTCGGCGAGTTTGCCACGGGCGTAGCGCTCGATGTCGTGGGTCTCGGCGGCGAAGCCGACCACCAGCTTCAGCGCCTGGGTCTGCGCGGCGACCTCGGCCAGGATGTCCGGAGTGCGGGTCAGTTCGAGGGTGAGCGTCTCGCCGCTCTTCTTGATCTTCTGCGCCGCCACCTGTTTTGGCGTGTAATCGGCGACCGCGGCGGTGCCGATGTAGATGTCCGCCGGCAGCGCGCCGAGCACCGCCTCGCGCATCTGCGCGGCCGAGCGCACGTCGATGCGCTGCACGCCGTCGGGCGTAGACAAATGCACCGGACCGCTGACCAGCACCACCTCGGCGCCTTGCCGGACCGCGGCCGCGGCCAGCGCATAGCCCATCTTGCCGCTGCTGCGGTTGCCCAGGTAACGCACCGGATCCAGGTCTTCGTAGGTGGGGCCGGCACTGATCACCACGCGCAGGCCGCGCAGGGCGGCAGTGCCGGTGCCCGCGCCGGAACGCGCCGGGACGGCGGCCACGGCCGGCTTGGCTGATGCGGCGCTCTGGTCGGTGCGCCCAACGAGCGCGGCGACGATCTGCTCCGGTTCGGCCAGGCGTCCGGGGCCGGACTCGCCTTCGGCCAGGGGGCCGTCGTTCGGGCCGACCACCTGAGCGCCGCGCGCGCGCAGGGTGGCGATGTTGGCCTGGGTGGCCGGGTGCAGCCACATGCGGTGGTTCATCGCCGGGCACACGGTCAACGGTGCGGTGCTGGCCAGGCACAGCGTGCCCACCAGGTCGTCGGCCAGCCCGTGCGCCAGGCGCGCCAGCAGGTCGGCAGTGGCCGGGGCCACCACCACCTGCTCGGCCCAGCGGGCCAGTTCCAGGTGACCCATCGCCTGCTCGGCGCCACTGTCCCACAGCGTGGTGCGGGTGAGATGGCCGGACAGCGCCTGGAAGCTCAGCGGGGTGACGAACTGCTGCGCGCCGGCAGTCATCGCCACCTGCACCTCGGCGCCGGCGTCGCGCAGGCGCCGCACCAGTTCCAGCGCCTTGTAGGCGGCGATTCCCCCGCCGACGCACAACAGCACACGTCGCCCCGGCAGGGGCCTCTCGAAAATCGCGGTCACGTCGGGAATGTCCTACCCATACAAGGACGATTAGCTTACCCGATGGGTTTTGGCGGCCTGATACCGTTGCGCCATGTCGGCCGGCACCCTGGCGATATGCACATCTCCGACTGGCCCTGCGAAGAACGTCCCCGGGAAAAGCTGCTGGCACGCGGTCCCCGGGCCCTTTCCGACGCCGAACTGCTGGCGATCTTTCTCGGCTCCGGCCTGCCCGGCAGCGACGCGGTGCGCACCTCGCGCGACCTGCTGCAGCGGCACGGGCCGTTGCGCACGCTGCTGGACCGATCGCCAGGCGACCTGGTGCGCCTGCCCGGGCTGGGCCCGGCGCGGGCCTGCCAGCTGTCGGCGGCGCTGGAACTGGGCCAGCGCCACCTGGCCGCGGAACTGCAGCGCGGCGACACCCTCAGCAACCCGATCACCGCCGGCCGCTACTTCGCGCAACGCCTGCGGGCGCGGCCGTACGAGGTGTTCGCCGCGCTGTTCCTGGACACCCGGCACCGCTGGCTGGCGTTCGAGGAACTGTTCCAGGGCACGCTGGACGGCGCCGAGGTGCATCCGCGCGAGGTGGTGCGGCGTGCGCTCACGCTCAACGCCGCCGCGGTGATCATCGGCCACAACCACCCGTCCGGGAACCCGGAACCCTCGCCCGCCGACCGCGCCGTCACCGACCGGCTGAAACAGGCGCTGGACCTGATCGACGTGCGCCTGCTCGACCACTTCATCGTCGGCGACGGCGTGCCTGTCTCGATGGCATCGCGCGGCTGGGCCTGAACCGAGGCGGCGGCTGGGCGTGCCATGCCGCAGGGCGCCGATCCCGGCGAGGCCGGCTCCAGGCCACGCCGGCGGTCAGCCGGCCCAGGCCCAGGGGCGCAGGCGCGTGCTGGTCGCGGCATCGTGGCGTCGCGGCTGAGGTCGGGCTGAACCCGGGACGGGCCGGGAGGCGGCGGGTCGGGTAAAATCGCCGGTTCCGCGCTTCAAGCAGAGATCTCGTGAAATCCCAACTCCGCGCCCTGATCGGTCAAGGCATCGAAGCCTTGCGCGCCAATGGCACCCTGCCGGCCGACACCCTGCCGCCGGACTTCGTGGTCGAGCGGCCCAAGACCCGCGAGCACGGCGACTTCGCCACCAACGCGGCGATGCTGCTGGCCAAGGCCGCGCGCACCAATCCGCGCGCCCTCGCCCAGCAGCTGGTGGACGCGCTGCCGGCCAACGACGACGTCAGCAAGGTCGAGATCGCCGGCCCCGGCTTCATCAATTTCCATCTCGGTCCCGGCGCCTACCAGCGCGAGGTGCTGGCGGTGCTCAAGCAGGGCGAGGACTACGGCCGCAGCCTGGTCGGCAACGGCCGCACCGTGGGCGTGGAGTACGTCTCGGCCAACCCGACCGGGCCGCTGCACGTCGGCCATGGCCGCGCCGCGGCCATCGGCGACTGCCTGGCGCGCCTGCTCGAGGCCAACGGCTGGAACGCCAAGCGCGAGTTCTACTACAACGACGGCGGCAACCAGATCGAGAACCTGGCGCGCTCGGTGCAGGCGCGCGCTTTGGGCAAGACCCCCGACAGCCCCGACTGGCCGGAAGAAGGCTACCGCGGCGATTACATCCAGGACGTGGCCGACGCCTACATGGTCGGCGCCGCGGTCGACCTGGAGGGCCACGTGGTCACCGGCGCCAAGGATCCGCAGGACCTCGATGCGATCCGCCGCTTCGCCGTGGCATATCTGCGCAACGAGCAGAACCACGACCTGGCCGCGTTCGGCGTGGATTTCGACATCTACTTCCTGGAAAGCTCGCTGTACCGCGACGGCAAGGTCGAGGAGGCGGTGCAGAAGCTGATCACCTCCGGCCATACCTACGAAGAGGGCGGCGCGCTGTGGCTGAAATCCACCGATTTCGGCGACGACAAGGACCGCGTGATGCGCAAGTCCGACGGCACCTACACCTACTTCGTGCCGGACGTGGCCTACCACCTGAGCAAGTGGCAGCGCGGCTACGTGCGCGCCATCACCGAACTGGGCGCCGACCACCACGGCTCGCTGGCGCGCGTGCGTGCCGGCCTGCAGGCGATGGACCTGGGCATCCCCAAGGGTTGGCCGGAGTACGTGCTGCACCAGATGGTCACGGTGATGCGCGGCGGCGAGGAAGTGAAGCTGTCCAAGCGCGCCGGCAGCTACCTGACCCTGCGCGACCTGATCGAGGAAGCCGGCCGCGACGCCACGCGCTGGTTCCTGATCGCGCGCAAGCCCGATTCCCAGCTCACCTTCGACATCGACCTGGCGCGCCAGCAGAGCAACGACAACCCGGTGTTCTACGTGCAGTACGCGCATGCCCGCGTGTGCAGCCTGCTGCGCCAGGCGCAGGAGAAGAAGCTGGACTACGACCAGGCGGACGGCCAGGCGCAACTGAACCGGCTCAGCGACGCGACCTCGCTGGAACTGATGCAGGAACTCTCGCGCTACCCGGAAGTGGTGGAGAATGCGGGGCATGCGCTGGAGCCGCACCTGATCGCGCAATACCTGCGCGAACTGGCGACGGCCTTCCACACCTGGTACCACGGCACCCCGGTGCTGGTGGACGACGCCGGCGAACGCAACGCCAAGCTGACCCTGGCGGTGGCGGCGCAGCAGGTCCTGGCGAACGGTCTGAATCTCCTGGGCGTCTCGGCCCCGGAAAAAATGTGAGTGGAGAAGCGGTAAATGGCAGCACGACGCGGTAAGACCCAGGCCCGGCGCAACAGCGGCAACGGCACGCCCGGGTGGGTGTGGCTGATCGCCGGCGCGGCGATCGCCGCGGTGGTGTTCCTCGGCGCGCCGGGGCTGTTCAAGAAGGACGGCGACTTCCTGCGCGTGGGCGGCCCGCGCGCCAATCCGGATGCGCAACCGGCGCCGGTGGCCGATGCCGACGTCGATGCGGCCCCGGACCTGCCCAAGCCCGCCGCCAACGCGGCCGGCAGCACCAAGCCGGAAGCGAAGAAGGACGCGCAGACCCAGTACGACTTCTACACCCTGCTGCCCGGCAAGGAAGTGCAGATGTCCGACGCCGAACTGGCCGCCAGCGCGCGCGCCGAGGCCATTCGCCAGGCCAAGGCGCAGGCCGCCGCAGGCACGGCCGCCACCGGCACCACTCCGGCCGCGGCCGCCACCGCGCCGACCGCGACGGCGGCCAACCCGACCCCGCTGCCGGAAACGCCGAGCGCGGCCGCCAGCACCGCCCCCGCCGCCGCCAAGCCGGCAACCGCCACGGCAACGCCTGCCGCGACCACCGCACCGGCGACTGCCGCGGCAACGGCCGCGCCCGACAACGCCCGCTACATCCTGCAGGCCGGCTCATTCGGCGCCTCCGGCGACGCCGAGTCGACCAAAGCCAAGCTGGCGATGCTCGGCCTGTCCGCACGCGTGGAATCGGCGCAGATCAGCGGCAAGACCGTCTATCGCGTGCGCATGGGGCCGTACGGCACCGCCAGCGAACTGGCCGAGGCCAAGCAGAAGTTGAACGGCAGTGGGCTGTCGGCGATCGCGATCAAGGCGCAGTAGAGCCGGGATTCGGGAATCGGGATTGGGGAATGGGTGAAGCGGCCTTCTTGTCGTTTTCACCTTTACGTGCGTGCATGAGTTGTCTCTGCTGACGTTGGGCCGCGCTGGCCCCGATATGACGCTGCAGTTCCACGACGACGATCTGCCGGCGGCTACGCAAAAGACCTAGTCGCCAGGAATCTGGAATGGGGACACGAGCACGTCCCGTTCCGCGCGACGAGGCTTGAAGACGCTTCGGATCCGCGCGCTGTCGCGCCGCGCGGGCCCGCCATCGATCATCGAAGCCGACTTCCCCTGCGGGCACACGCGCCGTCGACGCGCGCGACCGGGTTTTGCTTTTACCATTCCCGATTCCCCACTCCCTATTCCCGGCCCCCCAATGACTCAGACTGCCCTGATCACCGGCGCCACCTCCGGTTTCGGCGCTGCCGCCGTGCGCCGCTTCGTCGATGCCGGCTGGCGCGTGATCGCCACCGGCCGCCGCGCCGAGCGCCTGCAACCGCTGTTGGACGCCTTCGGCGCCGAGCGCGTGCACATCGCCGCCTTCGACATCCGCGACACCGACGCGCTGGACGCGATGCTGGCGGCATTGCCCGAGGCGTTCCGCGGCATCGACCTGCTGGTCAACAACGCCGGCCTGGCCCAGGGCACCGCGCCGGCGCAGGCCGCGCAACTGGACGACTGGCGCACGATGATCGACACCAACATCACCGCGCTGGTGACGCTGACCCATCGCCTGCTGCCGACGCTGATCCAGCGTCGCGGCGCGATCATCAACATCAGTTCGGTCGCCGCGCTGTATCCCTACCCCGGCGGCAACACCTACGGCGGCACCAAGGCCTTCGTCAGCCAGTTCTCGCTGGGCCTGCGCTCGGATCTGCATGGCACCGGCGTGCGCGTCACCGCGATCGAACCGGGCATGGCCGAGACCGAGTTCACCCTGGTCCGCACCCATGGCGACCAGCAGGCCTCGGACACGCTCTACCAGGGTGCGCAGCCGATGACCGCCGAGGACATCGCCGAACAGATCTTCTGGGTGGCGACGCTGCCGCCGCATCTGAACATCAATCGATTGGAAATCATGCCGGTGACGCAGTCCTTCGCCGGCTTCCAGGTCGCGCGGCAACCGGCCTGAACGGCCGCGGGGCCGCTCCGCGCGGCCCCGCCACGTCCCGTCTCTCTCGCGTCCATGCGGCGAAGTCCCTCTGCCGCACGGCCGAGACGGGCACCTGTCGCGTCGACCGGCAGGCGGATTCCGACAACTCCTTAACGAAATGATATAACATCACCTAATCGGGGCCGCGCTCGTACCTCGGACCGCGTACCACCCGCTCGCCCGCAGCCAGCCGCTGCCGCCAGTCTCCACTCCCCCTTGTCCGCAGCCACCATGAAGACCTACACCCATGCCCTCGCCGTGCTGGCCGGGCTCGCGGCCGGCGACGGCGCCGCGCAGACGACCACCGACACCACCACCACCCTCGGCACCGTGGAAGCGCGGCGCCACAGCGCCGCCTCGCTGTCCACCCGCAACATCCTCAGCTCGGTCGACGTGCTCGGCAGCGAACAGATCGCCGACAAGCAGGTCATGAACAGCTGGGAGTTGCTGGGGCAGATGCCCGGCATGCAGCTCACCGAAACCCGGCAGGGTGCCGAGTCGGGCAAGGTCACCTTCCGCGCTTTCAACGGCGAGGGCTACATCAACGGCATCAAGGTGCTGATCGACGGCGTGCCGAGCAACGTCAACAGCGGCAACCAACGCTTCATCGACATGATCTTCCCGCTGGAGATCGCCTACATCGAGGTGGTGCGCGGCACCAACGATCCGCGTTACGGCCTGCACAACATCGGCGGCAACTTCAACATCGCCACCCGCCAGGGCGGCGACTACCAGGACCTGCGGCTGAGTTACGGCAGTTTCGCCACCCGCGAACTGCAGTACGCCGTCGGCCATGAGGCCGATGGCCTGGCGCAGAACTATTTCGTCGGCGCGCAGGCCGCGCACGGCTATCGCCAGCACGACCGCTCGCGCAAGTACACCCTCGGCGGCAAATGGTTCTACGGCGAAGACGACGATGCCGCACGCATCGGCCTGATCGCACGCGCCTACCACCACGAGGCCGACGAATCGGGCTTCCTCACCGCCACCGAGTTGGCCGAGGACCGCGACCAGTCGCCGCCGAAGAACGCCAACGACGGCGACGACCGCGACATACGCCAGGCCAGCGTGCACGCCGACTTCAAGCTCGGCGGCGGCTTGCAATTGCGCAACACGCTGTACCTCAACCGTTACCAGGACGATCGCCGGATCACCTTCACCCGCTACCCGCTGGGCAACGCGCCACGGCAGCGTCGGCAATGGGACGAAACCCAGACCGGGTTGCTCAGCACCGTCACCTGGCAGGCCAGCGATCTGCTGAGCGTGGAAGGCGGCTTCAATGCCGA
Organism: Xanthomonas protegens; assembly: GCF_038442435.1. NCBI lineage: Bacteria > Pseudomonadati > Pseudomonadota > Gammaproteobacteria > Lysobacterales > Lysobacteraceae > Xanthomonas > Xanthomonas protegens. Next base: position 18,448 of record NZ_JAQJCQ010000020.1, read on the forward strand.
GCACCAGGACAACCGTTACCGGCGCTCGCGCTACGCCTACAGCGTGCCGACCGATTTCGACCGCGCGCCGGCACGCGTGCAGAACGACGACCGCTACAGCCTCGACAATCTCGGCCTGTACCTGCAGGCGGTGATCCAACCGAGCGATGCGCTGAAGATCGTCCCCGCATTCCGCGTGGACCGCTTCTCCGGCGAGACCGCGCTGCCCGGCGGCGTGCATGCGCCGCTGCAGCGCTACGGCTGGATCGAACAGCCCAAGCTCAGCCTGATCTACGCGCTGACCCCGCAGCTGAGCGTTTACGCCAACTGGGGCCGCACCTTCCAGATCCTCACCGGCTCGACCGCCCCGGCCTACCTGACGCCCGGGCAGAGCACGTTCCGGCCCTCGATCAATACCGGCAAGGAGCTGGGCCTGAAACTGCAGCCCATCGCCGGCACCGAGGCGCGCGTGGCGGTCTGGCGCCAGGATGCCACCGACGAAGTGGCCAACATGCCCAGTACCGGTACCACGGTCGGGCTCGGCCAGACCCGCCGGCAGGGCGTGGACCTGCAACTGAGCACGCAACTGGGCGAGCGCTGGACGCTGTGGCTGTCGCACGCGATCCAGGAAGCCAAAGTGGTCAGCGCCTTTACCGCGAGCGGCGAGTCGCTGCGCGGGCGCGAGGTGTTCTCCACCCCACGCTACATCAGCAACGCCGGTGTCGACTACCGGCCCGACGCACGCTGGAAGCTGGGACTGCAGGCGCGCGCGCAGGGCGACTACTACATCGACGAACGCAATGCGCAGGGCAAGTACGGCGGCTTCCGCGTGGTCGATGCCAGCGTGCGCTACCAACTCAGCCCGCGTGCGAGCCTCGACCTGCAGGTCAAGAACCTCACCGACGCCCGCTACGCCTACGTCTGGTACGACAACTTCTTCTGGGGCGGCAACGACCAGCCGATGTTCTCGCCGGCGCCCGGACGCGCGGCCTATCTCGGCTTCGAACTGCGCCTGTAGCCATTGCCGACGTCAGCGCGGTCCGCTGCGGCCGCGCCTCGGTCTTCCCGGCGCCATCCGCACGCCGGTGCCACGGCGCGGTTGCCTGCGTGGCGCAGACAACCGCGCGATTTTCCCGGCGAAATCGCATAACATCGCCTTCACGGAGCGAGGTACGCCCAGCGTACCGAACAAGCAAGCCCCGCAACCTCGCCGTTGCCGCCAGCCCTCCGCTGTCCCCACTTGCTTGCAGACCCCATGAAGATCGAATCCCTTGCGCTGGCCGTGCTGGCCGGGCTTGCCGCCGGCCATGCCGCCGCGCAGACCCTCACCTCCGAGACCACCACCACCCTTGGCACCGTGGAGGCGCGGCGCGCGACCGCCGCCTCGCTGTCCACCCGCAACATCCTCAGTTCGGTCGACGTGCTCGGCAGCGAGCAGATCGGCGACAAGCAGGTCATGAACGGCTGGGAGTTGCTGGGCATGATGCCCGGCGTGCAGCTCACCGAGATCCGCCAGGGCGCCGAATCCGGCAAGGCGACCTTCCGCGCCTTCAACGGCGAGGGCTACCTCAACGGCATCAAGATCCTGATCGATGGCGTGCCCAGCGATGCCAACAGCGGCAACCAGCGCTTCACCGACATGATCTTCCCGCTGGAGATCGCCTACATCGAAGTCGTGCGCGGCACCAACGACCCGCGCTACGGCCTGCACAACATCGGCGGCAACCTCAACATCGCCACCCGCCAGGGCGGCGACTACCAGGATCTGCGACTGAGCTACGGCAGCTTCGCCACGCGCGCACTGCAGTACGCCGTCGGCCATGAGGCAGGCGGCCTGGCGCAGAACTATTTCGTCGGCGCCCAGGCCACACAAGGCGAGCGCGCGCACGACAGCGCGCGCAAGTACACGCTCGGCGGCAAGTGGTTCTACGGCGAAGACGACGACACCGCGCGCATCGGCCTGATCGCCCGCGCCTACCATCTGAAGGCCGATGCGCCAGGCTTCCTCACCGCCGCGCAATGGAACGACGACCGCGACCAGTCGCCGCCACAGAATGCCAACGACGGCGGCGAGCGCACCCTGCGCCAGGCCAGCGTGCATGCCGACTTCAAGCTCGGCGACGGTGTGCAGCTGCGCAACACGCTGTACGTCAACCGCTACGACGAAGAGCGCCGCGTCACCTTCACCCCCTACCCGATCGGCAACGCACCGCGGCAGCGCCGGCAATGGGACGAAACCCAGACCGGCCTGCTCAGCACCGTCACCTGGCAGGCCAGCGACCTGCTGAGCCTGGAAGGCGGCCTCAACGCCGAGCACCAGGACAACCGCTATCGCCGCTACCGCTATGCCTACGCGGTGCCGACCGATTTCTGGAGCGCGCCGGCGCGCGTGCAGAACGACGACCGCTACACGCTCGACAACCTCGGCCTGTACCTGCAGGCGGTATTGCAGCCGACCGCCGCGCTGAAGATCGTGCCGGCGTTCCGCGTCGACCGCTTTTCCGGCGACACCACGCTGCCCGGCGGCGTGCACGCGCCGCTGCAGCGCTACGGCTGGATCGACCAGCCCAAGCTCAGCGTGATCTACGCGCTGACGCCGCAGCTGAGCGTGTACGCCAACTGGGGCCGCACCTTCCAGATCCTCACCGGTTCCACCGCCCCGGCCTACCTGACGCCGGGCCAGCCCGGCGTGCGGCCGTCGATCAACACCGGCAAGGAACTGGGCCTGAAACTGCAGCCGGCCGCCGGCACCGAGGCGCGCGTGGCGGTCTGGCGCCAGGACGCCACCGACGAGGTGGCCAACAATGTCAGCTCCGGCACCACCGTGGGCCTGGGCCAGACCCGGCGCCAGGGCGTGGACCTGCAACTGAGCACGCAACTGGGCGAGCACTGGACGCTGTGGCTGTCGCAGGCGCTGCAGGAGGCCAAGGTGGTCAGCGCCTACAACGCCTCGGGCGAATCGCTGCGCGGCCGCGAGGTGTTCTCGGTGCCGCGCTACATCAGCAACGCCGGCGTCGACTACCGGCCCGACGCGCGCTGGACGTTCGGCGTGCAGGCGCGCGCGCAAGGCGACTACTACATCGACGAGCGCAATGCGCAGGGCAAGTACGGCGGCTTCCGCGTGGTCGATGCCAGCGTGCGCTACCAGCTCAGTCCGCGCACCAGCCTCGACCTGCAGGTCAAGAACCTCACCGACACCCGCTACGCCTACGTCTGGTACGACAGCTTCTTCTGGGGCGGCAACAATCAGGCGATGTTCTCGCCAGCGCCCGGGCGTTCGGCCTACCTCGGGTTGGAACTGCGGCTGTAGGGCACCTCGCATCACCTGCATCCGCCACGGCTTGCTGCGTAGGAGCGGCTTCAGCCGCGACGGGCTTCACCGGGAACGCCCCTGTCGCGGCGGAAGCCGCTCCTGCGGGACACGTCCCCGGAGAGATGAGAGGTTCCCTGTCACGGTGTTGCCTGGCCAGGGACGACCGTAAGCCGCCGGACGCGGCGTCCGCCGCGCTGTGGTACGGTTCCAGGCGTCGCCAGCCTTCGCGCAAGCCTCCCGCTCGTTCACAGGAGTGCTTTGCGATGACCTCTCCCGCTTCGCTCGACCACGGCGTCTTCCGCTTCCGGGAGACAGCGCGATGACCGACTTCGTCACCGACGCAGCGCAGCTGCAGGACTGCGTGGGCCGCCTGCCCGGCCCGCGCGACCTGAAGGTGATCGACCACCTGGACGCGCATGCGCTGCGCTGGCTGGCCGCCAGCCCCTTGCTGTTCGCCGGCGTCGCCGGCCAGCGCCTGGCATTGAGTGCGGGCAGCGGTGCACCCGGCTTCGCGCGCGGCGATACGCCGCATCTGCTGTCGATCCCGCTGCAGGCACTGGACACCGCCCACGCGCACGTCGGCGCCGGCTTCGGTTCGCTGTTCCTGGTACCCGGATTGGGCGAAACCCTGCGGATCAATGGCCGCATCGCCGGCGACGACGGCACGCGCGTGTTCGTCGCCGTCGAGGAGTGCTATCTGCACTGCGCCAAGGCCCTGCTGCGCGCCGACTGGTGGCACGCGGAGGTGCAGACCGGCGCCACGCCACCGGAGACGCCGGAAGGTTTGCTCGCCAGTTGCCGGCTGCTGATCCTGGCCACCGCCGATGCCGAGGGCCGCGTCGATGTCAGTCCGCGCGGCGATCGCGCCGGGGCCTTGCTGCAAGCCCACCGCGATGCCTGGTGGTTCGCCGACCGGCCGGGCAATCGCCGCGTCGACAGCCTGGGCAACCTGCTGGCGCGGCCGCAGCTCGCGCTGCTGGCACTGCGCCCCGGCAGCGCGCGCTGTGTGTGCATCGAGGGGCTCGCCCGCCCCAGCACCGACGAGGCGATCCGCAACGCGCTCGCCGTCGATGGACGCGTTCCGCATCTGGCGGTGCGGGTGCTGCCGGCGCTCCTCGAAGAGACGCACAGCCGCGCGCTCGGTCGTTTCGACCGTTGGCCGCCCGCCGCCATCGCACACGACCTGGACCCGCCGGCGATCTTCCGCGACCACGTCCGGCTCAGCGGCGCGCGCGGCGCCCAGGCCACGCTGATGCGCGCGGCGGTCTCGGTGCCCGGCGTGGTGCGCAAAGGGCTGCAGGCCGACTACAAGAAGAACATGTACTGAGCAGCCAACCCGCCGGCTCACCCGGCGGCGTCGGTCACGCCGGGCACGCTGAGGTGATGCACGGCATAGCGGTGTGCGGCAGCGTGTTCCGGCGGCAGATCGCGCCACAGGTGAAAACGCAGCCGCGTCCATCCCTGCGGTTCGTAGCCGCACACCGTGGCCAGCGCGCGTTCGTCAGGCACCGCCATGTCGTCGGTCTCGCTTCCGCAGGCAGGCGATGGCGCCGGAAGCGCGCGGGTGGCGTAGCGCGCCGAGTGCAGCGCCGCGGATGTCCACGCCTTGGCGACCATCCACGCCTGCACGGTCGGGCGTCCGAAGGCCTCGCACAGCGCGGCGAACGCGGGGCCAGCGAGGAACGCGTGCATCGCCGCCGCATCACGCCACAGATAGAACGGCGCATACAGGTTCTGCCGGCCGGGCAGCAGCGGATCGCTGCGATCGGCGACCAGGTAGGCCTTGAACTGCAACCCCGGCAGCGTGTCGAGCAACGGGCCTTTGTCGGCGATGCGGCGGCGGATGAGGGCCATGTCGTAGTCCGCCGGCAACGCGATGCTGTACTGCATGGCGATCATGCCGGCACTCCGCGGGCCACGATGCCGGCGCGGCCGCCGCCGAAGGACCAGTCCTGCGCCGCGGTGGTGACGATGGTGACCATCACATCCTCCGGTGGAATTCCCGGCGCGATCGCCAGCAGTTCGACCAGGCGCCGATAGAACGCCTGCTTGCAGGCGGCGCTGCGTTCGCGGCCGGCGGTGATCGCGATCAGCACGAAACGATCCGAGCGCGGCCCGCCCAGGTAATCGCGATCGAACACCAGTTCGTCCGGGTCGTGCTGATGGATGACCTGGAAGCAATCGCCGGCGGGCACTTCGAAGGCGTCGTGCATGGCCCGGTAGAGGCTGGCCGACAGCGCGCGCAGGTAGGCGAGCGGGTGGCCGCGCAGCAGCGAGACGCGGGCGTACGGCATCAGCGCGTCTCCGTCATGGCCGGCCGCGCCGCGGCGGCGGTGCGCAGCAACGGCAACGCGGACGCCGCGCACGGCCAGCCGGCGTAGAACGCCAGGTGGGTGATGGCCTCGGCCAGGGTGTCGCGGTCCAGGCCGTTGTCCAGCGCGCGGGCCAGGTGCAGCGGTAACTGCTCCAGACGGGACAGCGCCACCAGCGCCGCCACCGTGACCAGGCTGCGCTCGCGTGGCGACAGCCCGGGGCGCTGCCACACCTCGGCGAACAGCACCTCGTCGGTGAGGCGGGCGAAGGCCGGCGCGATGTCGCCAAACGCGGCCTGCTGGGAAGGAAACGGCGTGCCAGGGTCGAACATCGGAACTCTCGCATGGAGGAACGGGCACAGCCTAATCGCGCACAACCTTCCGAAAAATCGGAAAATATCGAAACGACCGTCCGGAAAATCAGGATCGACCGATGCGCCCCATCACCTTCGACCTCGACGCGCTGCGCAGCTTCGTCGCCGGCGTGGAGTTGGGCAGCTTCGCCAAGGCGGCCGACCGCCGCGGGCGCTCCACCTCGGCGATCAGCGCGCAGCTGAAGAAGCTGGAGGAGCAGGCCGGGCAGCCGGTGCTGCGCCGCCAGGGCCGCGGCCTGGCCCTGACCGAGGCCGGCGAAGCCTTGCTGGGCTACGCGCGGCGGCTGCTCGAACTCAACGACGAGGCGGTCGTGGCGCTGCAGGACACGGCGCTGCAGGGCTGGGTGCGGCTGGGCCTGCAGGAGGACTTCGGCGAGCACATGCTGCCGGACGTGCTCGGGCGCTTCGCCCGCGCCCACCCGCAGGTGCGGATCGAAGCGCGCATCGCCCGCCACCAGGAACTGCTGGCGCGGGTGGAGGCCGGGCAACTGGACCTGGCCCTGGCCTGGAACTCCGGCGCGGCCTCGGCGCATCGGCAGGCGCAAGCGGCGTGGCCGCTGCGCTGGATTGCCCCGGGCGACCGCGGTGCGCCGGACGTGGCCGACTGGAACGGCGCGGCACCACTGCCACTGGTGATGCTGGAAGCCCCCTGCCTGCTGCGCACGGCCGCGACCACCGCACTGGACCGCGCCGGCATCCCGTGGCGGATCGCCTTCACCAGCGCCAGCCTCGGCGGCGTATGGGCGGCGGTCCGCGCCGGATTGGGCATCACCCTGCGCACCCCGGCCGGCGTGCCGGCCGGACTGGCCCTGCTCCCACCCGGCGCCAGCGGCCTGCCCGCGTTGCCGGCGCTAGGGCTGAGCCTGCATCGCGCGTCCGCCGTGCCGCCGCCGGCGGTGGCGCGGCTGGCGGAGATCCTGCAACAGCGCCTGCAAGCGGCGCATGCAGCGCTGGCCGGGGATGGGTGAGGCGCCCCGCGCGCCTACTTGCCGCCCTTGCAGGGCATCCTCCTAGCGATCAGGACGCCGCCCGCGAGCATGTTGCGCCGCCGCTGGTCACGGTCTTGAAGGCTTGCCATCGCTCTTCACCGGGACGTGCCGGTCGGAAACCGTGCGCTCAACCATGCGCGGCCGCGACAGCTGCGGCGCCGCGCCGCTCGCGCAGGCGCAGGAACGGCTGCTCCACCGCGTAGTGCAGGACGGCCGCGAACAGCAGCGCCATGCCGGCATAGGCGGCGAAGGCGAGCGGCCCGCGCCCGTCCAGCGGCGCACCGAACCACGCCTGGGTCAGATGGAACGCGGCCTTGTGGCTCAGGTACAGGCTGTAGGACACCGCGGCCAGCCAGGCCGCGCCCGGCACCCGGCAGCGCCCCAGCCATCCCTGGGTGGAGGCGCCGGCGCCGACCAGCAGCGCCAGGCCCAGCGACAGCACCGGCCAGCCGATCGCATTGCCGAGCAGGCCGGTGCGGTCGCGGAACAGCCACATCGCCAGCGCACAGACCACGATGCCGGCAAGCGCCACGACGCTGGGGTTGCGCTGCAGCCGCTGCCAGTGCTGCGGCCGGAAGGTCTTCAGCACCGCCAGCACAACGCCCGCCAGCAGGCCGTCCAGACGGTTCCAGGTGGGGTAGTAGAGATCCTCGATGAACCAGTTGCGCTGCAGCCCGGCGCCGATGCGATCCAGCGCGCTGTCGTGCAGCCAGATCGCACTGCGCAGGGCGATGCCTGCCAGCACCACGGACACGCACAGCGCCACGAAACGCGGCGCCGATGACCGCCGCAGCATCCATGCCGCCAGCAGCGGAAACACCAGGTAGAAGTGCTCTTCCACGCACAGCGACCAGGCATGCGAGAACGCCTGCTGGTTGGCGTAGTCGATGCCCAGGTTGAGGGTGAAACTGGCGAACAGCCACCACGGCGCGATCCCAGGCGCTTCGCGGAACCCGGGCCAGGCCAGGTACAACGCCAGCACCACCACGTACGCCGGCAGGATGCGGTAGGCGCGGCGCCGGTAGAAATCGCCGTAGCGCAGCGGCTCGCCGCGGGCCAGCGGCGCCAGCACCTGGCCGCCGATCAAAAAGCCGCTGAGCACGAAGAACAGATCCACGCCCATCCAGCCATAGCGCGACAGCCACTCCCAATCCGCGCCCAGCCCACCGACCACGAAGGAGTGGAACAACATCACCCAGACGATGGCGGTGGCGCGCAGCAGGTCGAGGCCGGGATAGCGCATCGAAGGCGGTTGGCGGTGGGGAGCGAGCAGCTTACTGGCTGAACCGCCGGTTGCGGCGGCGGTCGTGCACCGGCATCGGCGCCGGCGCGATCGCGCCTGCGAGGCGCGGCGGCGGCGCTAGGCGTCCCCCATGCTTACTTGCAGCGCCGTACCCTCACCCCAACCCCTCTCCCGAGGGGAGAGGGGCTTAACGCTCACCGCGCCATGCGCGGCGTTGGCGCGGGTTGTGCGAACTCAGCCCAGCGGTTCGTCCGACAGGTAGGTGTAGCCGGTCAGGCCGGCCTCGAGCGCATCGGCCAGTTCCGTGGCCTGCGCGGCCGGCAACTGCGCGGCGGCCACGCGTTCGTCGTAGGCGGCGCGCAGGTCGTCCAGGCGGTAGCCGACGTAGTCCAGCATCACGTCGGTGGTGTCGCCGCGGCGCTGCTGGGCGATGCGGTAGCCGTCGCCGTCCACCGCCACTTCCACCGCGTCGGTGTCGCCGAACAGGTTGTGGATGTCGCCGAGGATCTCCTGGTAGGCGCCGACCAGGAAGAAGCCGATGCGGTAGCTCTCGCCCGGGCGCAGCGCGTGCAGCGGCAGCGAGCTGTCCAGGCTTTCGTTCTCGACGTAGGTCTTGACCATGCCATCGGAATCGCAGGTCATGTCGCAGACCACGCCGCGCCGCGCCGGCGCCTCGTTCAGGCGCTCGATCGGCACGATCGGGAACACCTGGTCGATCGCCCACACGTCGGGAATCGATTCGAACACGCTGAAGTTGACGAAGTACTTGTCGACCAGGCGCTCGTTGAGTTCGTCCAGCACCGGACGATGACTCTTTTCCTCATGGCTCAGCCGCGCACGCACGCCATGGGCGATGGCGTAGAACAGGTCGTCGATGCGCGCGCGATGGGTCAGGTCGATCTGGCCCAGGGCGTAGCCGCTGAGGCCTTCGGCGTGGAAGTGCTGCGCTTCCTGGAACAGTTCCACCGCCGGGCGCTGGTCCAGTTCGGCATGGATCTCGCGCAGGTGGCGGATCGCCGCCGGTTCGTCGTCGTGCGCGTCGGGCACGCGGCCTTCCGGCGCCTGCTCCACTTCGGACACGTTGGCGATCAGCACGGCGTGGTGCGCGGTCATCGCGCGCCCGCACTCGGTGACGATGCGCGGCGGCGGCAGGCCGTGCTCTTCGCAGGCGCTGGCCAGCGGCTGCACGATGTTGCTGGCGTAGGAGTGCAGGCCGTAGTTGATCGAGCAATAGCTGCGCGAGCGGGTGCCTTCGTAGTCGATGCCCAGGCCGCCGCCGACGTCGACGTGGCTGATCTGCGCGCCCAGCTTGGACAGCTCGACGAAATAGCGGGTGGCCTCGCGCATGCCGTTGGCGATGTCGCGCACGTTGGAGATCTGCGAGCCCATGTGGAAGTGCAGCAGGTTCAGCGCGTCGGCGTATTCGGTGTCGCGCAGCGTCTTCCACAGGTCCAGCACCTGCCGCGGCGACAGCCCGAACTTGGCCTTGTCGCCACCGCTGTTCTGCCACTTGCCCGCGCCCAGCGAGGCCAGGCGCATGCGCACGCCCAGGCCCGGCTTCACGTCCAGCGCGCGCGCCTCCTCCAGCACCAGCTTCAGCTCCGACGGCTTCTCGATGACGATGAAGGTCTGCAGGCCGAGCTTGCGCCCGATCAGCGCCAGGCGGATGTACTCGCGGTCCTTGTAGCCGTTGCACACGATCAGCCCGCCCGGCCGCGACAGCGCCAGCACCGCCATCAGCTCCGGCTTGCTGCCCGCCTCCAGGCCGAAGCCCTCGCCCTGGTGGCTGGCCAGGGTACCGGCCACGCCGCGGTGCTGGTTGACCTTGATCGGGTACACGGCGGTGTAGCCGCCGCTGTAGTCCCAGTCGGCCTGGGCCTGGGCGAAGGCGGCCTGCAGCTTGCCCAGGCGCTCGCCGAGGATGTCCGGGAAGCGCACCAGCATCGGCAGCTTGGCGCCGGCGGCACGTGCGGCGTCCACCACCTCCGGCAGCGCGATCGCCACGCCGTCGGCGCCCTGCGGCCGCACCACCACCCGGCCGGCCGCGTCCACGTCGAAGTACCCGTCGGCCCAGTGCGGGATCGAGTAGGTCTTGCGGGCTTGGTCGAGGGACCAATCGCTCATCGTGGCGGCTCGGCTGACGGAAAAAGGGCGTGGATTGTAACCCCTGCTACGCGTGGGGTCCGTTACAATCCGCGCCGTTCCGACGCCCTCGGCTCCTGGTGGAGCCGGGCCGGGTTCGCGGGCGCCTGGCGTGGCTTGAGTGCGCGGGGCCGCGTCCGGAGGGTGCGGCGACAGCATCGGGTAGCTCGGCTGCACGTGGCTGTGCCCGGCCCTCATCCGGAGAGAGTGGGTGACAGCATCGCGTGGCTTGGCTGCGCGAGGCTGCGCCCGACCCTCATCCGGCGCTTCGCGCCACCTTCTCCCGGGGGGAGAAGGGACTGCTGCATTCTTTTTTGCTTTCCTAGGACATTCCATGAGCGCCAACGACAACTGGTACATCGAACACTTCCAGCCCACCGGCTCGGCCATCGGCTACCGCATCACCGGCAAGCTGGACGAGGTGCAGTCGCCGTTCCAGAAGATCGAGATCTACGACACCACCGACTGGGGCAAGCTGATGGTGATCGACGGCGCGGTGATGCTGACCACGCGCGACAACTTCTTCTACCACGAGATGATCAGCCACCCGGCGCTGTTCACCCACGCCGCGCCCAAGCGCGTGGTGATCATCGGCGGCGGCGACTGCGGCACCCTGCGCGAAGTGCTCAAGCACCCGGGCGTGGAAAGCGCCACCCAGTGCGACATCGACGAGCAGGTCACGCGCATGGCCGAGAAGTACTTCCCGGAGCTGTGCGACTCCAACGGCGACCCGCGCGCCGAGCTGCTGTTCGACGACGGCGTGGCCTACATGGCCAACTGCCCGGCCGGCAGCGTGGACATCGTCATCGTCGATTCCACCGACCCGGTCGGCCCAGCCGAAGGCCTGTTCAACAAGGCCTTCTACGAGAGCTGCTTCAAGGCGCTGAAGGACGACGGCATCCTGGTGCAGCAGTCCGAATCGCCGCTGGCGCTGCTGGACCTGATCAAGGAAATGCGCGCGGAGATGGGCAAGGCCGGCTTCGCCAGCTTCCACACCGTGCCGTTCCCGCAGCCTTGCTACCCGACCGGCTGGTGGAGCGTGACCATGGCGCGCAAGCAGGGCGGCTTCGACTTCCGCCAGGACGACGCCGCGGCCAAGCCGTTCGCCACCCGCTACTACAGCGCGCACCTGCACACCGGCACCCAGGTGCTGCCGCCGTTCGTGGCCGAGGCGCTGGGCGGCTAAGGCGCCGTCCTCCATCGGCATCGGCGCGCGCCTGACGTGCGCCGATGCCGCGGAGCGCTGTCGGGGCCCTCGGCAAGGCCGGCCCCCAATGCGTGCGCATCCGAATCGACAGGCGCGCTGCATCGCGCATGGCATCGCCTCGCCGGTTGCCGCGATCGCGCGCTGTAGGCGCCAAGCGATGCCGCACGCCATGGCCCGCGCGTGCGACGATGCGCCGGCCTCCATCGCACAAACCGCGAGCCTCCCATGCGCTCCCAGACGACGTCGCCGTGGACCCTGTGCGCGCTGGCCGCGATCGGCTTCGTCGTCGCTTGCGTGGCCCACGAAGCGGTGGGCCATGGCCTGGCCTGCCTGGGCAGCGGCGGCACCGTCCGCTGGCTCACGTCGGTGTACTTCCGCTGCCAGCCTGGGCGCCCCTTCGTCGATGCTGCCGGCCCGCTGGCGAATCTATGCGTGGCCGCAGCCTGCATCCTGGCGGCACGCCGCCGTCGCGCGGACACGCCGCGCCTGGCGCTCGCGCTGATCGCCGCCTTCAACGGAATGTGGGGCGCCGGCTATCTGCTGTTCTCCGCGGTCACCAATGACGGGGACCTCGCCTTCGTCCTGCGCGACCTCGCCCTGCAGCCGGCCTGGGCTTGGCGGCTGGGGATGGGACTGGCCGGCGCCTGGCTGTATCTGCAGGTGCTGCGCGCCATTGCCCCGTGGCTGCCGAAAGGCAGGCCAATGCTGGCGGCCTACGCTACTGCCGGCGCGGTGGCCTGCGTGAGCGTGCTGTTCCATGCCGGGCCGGTGCTGCCGGCATTGCGCGAGGCGGCGCAGGAAGGCCTGTTGGCACCGATCGGCCTGGTGGTCATCGCGCTGTCGCGCCGGTCGCGCGCGCCACTGCCGCTACCGTCCAGCAGCGCTACGATCGCCGTGGCGGTGGTGGTGGTGGCGACGTTCTGGCTCACCCTCGGCCGCGGCTACGGCGGCGTCTGAGCCCGCGTCTGGCGCAGCGTGGCGGCCCATCCGGCTGGCCCGCCACGCCTGAAGGGGCGGCTTCAGCCGCGACAGGCTCTATCGGGAGCGCCCATCGCGGCTGAAGCCGCTCCTGCACGACACCATCCATGCCACGCCGCTGCAGGCGCGGTGACTGCGTTACAGCGCGTCCGCGTCCAGTTCGCCGGTGCGGATCCGCACCACCGTGCCCAGGTCGTAGACGAACACCTTGCCGTCGCCGATCTTGCCGGTGGCGGCGGCCTTGACGATGGCCTCGACCACGCGCTCGACCTGGTCCTCGCTGACCGCCACTTCCAGCTTCACCTTGGGCAGGAAATCGACCACGTACTCGGCGCCCCGATACAGCTCGGTGTGGCCCTTCTGCCGGCCGAAGCCCTTGACCTCGGTGACGGTGATGCCGGCCACGCCCTGCGCGGCGAGCGCTTCGCGCACGTCGTCGAGCTTGAACGGCTTGATCACGGCCATGATCATCTTCATGCGGCGTTCTCCAATCACAATGGCCTCAGGATAGCGCGGTTGCGCGATCGGCGGCCGTCGGGTTCAATGACCGCGCGCCCCCAACGCCGGAATTTTCCGACAGCGCGCCGCGTCCGATCCCGATGGTCCCGACCTTCCCGGTGCCGCACTCTGACGCCACCTGCCGGAGCACAGCCATGATCGACCTCAACCATCTCGACGACCTCGCCCGCCGCCTCAGCGACCTGGTGCCGCCGGGCCTGCGCCAATCCCGCGACGAACTGCAGAGCACCTTCAAGAGCGCGCTACAGGCCGGGCTTGGCAAGCTCGACCTGGTCACCCGCGAGGAATTCGAAGTGCAGCGCGCGGTGCTGCTGCGCACCCGCGAGAAGCTCGAAGCGCTGGAGCGCAGCGTCGCCGCGCTGGAAGCGGCGCGCAGCGGGCCCACGCCCAGCCCCAACGCCTGATCCACCCGCCACCATGAGCCTGGCGCTGGTGCACAGCCGTGCCCGCGCGGGGGTGCTTGCGCCTCCGGTTCGGGTCGAAGTCCATCTGTCCGGCGGCCTGCCGACCACGCAGATCGTCGGCCTGCCCGAGGCGGCGGTGCGCGAGTCGCGCGATCGCGTCCGCGCCGCCCTGCTCTGCGCGCAGTACGAGTTCCCGGCACGGCGGATCACCGTCAACCTGGCCCCGGCCGATCTGCCCAAGGAAGGCGGGCGGTTCGACCTGCCGATCGCGCTGGGCATCCTTGCCGCCGCCGGCCAGCTCGACCCGCAGGTGCTCGGCCAGTACGAATTCCTTGGCGAACTGGCGCTGACCGGCGAACTGCGCCCGGTCGACGGCGTCCTGCCGGCCGCACTGGCCGCCGCCCAGGCCGGACGCACCCTGATCGTCCCGGCCGACAACGGCGCCGAGGCCGCACTGGCGCAACACGTGCAGGCCTACACCGCGCGCACTCTGCTGGAAGTATGCGGCCTGCTCAACGGCAGCAAGACCCTGCCCGCGGCCACCGCGCCGCCCACGGTCGCCGCGCCCTTTCCCGACCTGAGCGACGTGCGCGGCCAGGCGCAGGCGCGTCGTGCGCTGGAGATCGCCGCGGCCGGGCATCACCACCTGCTGCTGATCGGCAGTCCCGGCTGCGGCAAGACCCTGCTGGCCTCGCGCCTGCCCGGGGTCCTGCCCGAGGCCAGCGAAGCCGAGGCACTGGAGAGCGCGGCCATCGCTTCGGTCAGCGGCCGCGGCGTGGACCCGTCGCGCTGGCGGCAACGCCCCTACCGCGCACCGCACCACACCGCCAGCGCGGTGTCGCTGGTCGGCGGCGGCACCCATCCGCGCCCCGGAGAGATCTCGCTGGCGCACCACGGCGTGCTGTTCCTGGACGAGCTGCCGGAATGGAACCGGCATGCGCTGGAAGTCCTGCGCGAACCGCTGGAATCGGGCCAGGTGACCGTGTCGCGCGCGGCGCGCAGCGCCGAGTTTCCCGCGCGCTTCCAACTGGTGGCAGCGATGAATCCCTGCCCCTGCGGCTGGGCCGGCGACCCCAGCGGCCGCTGTCGCTGCAGCGAGGACGCAGTGCGCCGCTACCGCGCGCGCATCTCCGGCCCATTGCTGGACCGCATCGACCTGCACGTGGAAGTGCCGCGGCTGCCGCCACAGGCGCTGCGCGCCGATGCGCCGCCCGGCGAAGCCAGCGCCGTCGTGCGCGAGCGCGTGGAGCAGGCGCGGCAACGCCAGCAGGCACGTGCCGGGCGGCCCAACGGCCAGCTCGGCCACAGCGAGACCCTGCGCGACTGCCGCCTGCAGCCGCGCGACGAGGCGCTGCTGGAGCATGCCATCGAACGCCTGCGGCTGTCGGCACGCTCGCTGCACCGGATCCTGCGCGTGGCCCGCACCATCGCCGACCTGGACGCCAGCGACACCATCGCCACCGCGCACCTGACCGAGGCCATCGGCTACCGGCAGTTGGACCGGGGCGAGCCGGCGCCGGTGGCGCGCAGCGCGTAGCGGCACATCGAATAAGGCGCTTTCGCCGCGGCTTGGCGAGGCACGCTGGTTGCTGGGCTGACCAAGCGATTCGCGTCGAACGATCCACCTCGCGGGGGACGCCGCAGCACCCGAAAACGCCACGGCCGTGAACGCGACTGGTCCAGGCGAACCATCCGCCTGGACCAGAAGCAAGCGCGTTGGGTCGATCAGGGCAGCGACGTGTACGGCTGCCGCCACGGATTGACTTCAACGTAGCTGCGGCCAGTCACGGCAGCGCCGTTGAGGTTGCCGACCACCTGCGAAGCGCCTTCCCAATATGTGCGATGCCCGGTCCAGAGCATCTCCTGGTCGTCGACCAGCGGGGTAATGAGCAGATTGCCTTCCGGCAGGATCACGTTCCACTTGGACTCGTAGGTGTAGCCGGAGTTCGGACTGGTCCAGGTCGCCAGCCGCTGCAGATCCATCTGGTCGCCGGACACCGGGGTCGCCACGCCCTTGGACACGCGCGTGCCGAACTTGTTGGTGATGGCGCCGGTATTGGGATCCTGCAGGTAATACAGCATGTACTGGGTGTCGTTATCCATCTGGATCGCGAACCAGTTCCAGCCGCCGCCGAAGAAGGAGCCGTTTTCGTCGGACGCCATGCCTTTCACGAACCACTGGCGGTCCTGCCACGAGGTGCCGACGATCTTGATCGGCACGCCGTTGTCGTAGACCGTGCCTTCCGTATCCAGCGCCGTGGAGGAGTAATAGGCCGAGGTCTTGGCGATGGGCCGATAGTCCACCACGCCGTTGCCGTTATGCAGCACGAACGGCAGGTCGCTGCTGGTCTTCAGGTCGATGGCGAAGCGCCCGTCGCTGAGTGCGCCCTTGATCGTGTAGTTCTGCTGCGACCCGCTGATCGACCAGTCCTGGTTGGTGAAGTTGAAGGACCCCTTCTGATCCGGAATCTGCTCGGTGACGACGCGTTCCTCCACCTTGTGCAGCTTGTTGTTGACGTCGGTCACCGCGAAATGCCAGGAGTAGGTGGCAGGCCCGGACCCGATCGGCCACAACTGGAACACGGTGACCTCGTAGCCGAATTCGCGCTTGGCACCACTGGGATCGACACCGTACAGATGGCCGACGAAATACCACCATTCCAACTGACTGTGGTGCGGACCTTCGTCGCGCGGCAATTGCACCGGTGCGGGTTCTTCGAAAATCTGCGCAGCGGCAGGCAAGGATGAGAAGCCGCACGCGATGACCATGGCGGCGGCGAACCAACCGCGGAAGCGACGAAACGTTGTTGTCGAGAAACGCATCATGATCCCCTGCTAAGTGATGATGGATGTCGTACTGGCTGGATGCGATTCGGCACGTCAAGGCAGGACGCGCGCACCCCATTCCACGCCCCACGGATTCATTTCGGCGAACGCCTTGCCGGTGATCGGTTTTCCGGCCAACGTGCCCACCACCTTGGCGGGACCTTCGAAATAGAACTTCTGCGTCGCTGGTGCGTACAGTTCGGCGTTCTGCAGCATCGGGGTGATGGTGATGTCGCCGTCCGGCAGGGTGACCTGCCATTGCGCCGGATAGGTGTAGCCGGTATTGGGACTGGTCCAGCTGCCGATCCGCTCCAACTTGATCGCGCTGGGATCGACCGGCGCGTAATGACCGTCGGCGGTCTTGACGGCGAGCGCCTGATCGACCGTGCCGTCGCCCTTCATGAAGAAACTGATGTTGTATTGGCTGTTGTCGTCCAGCGACACGCCGAACCACGTCCATCCGCTGTTGGCATCGCCAGGAATGCCGTTGGCCCATTCGTGGTCGTACCAGGACGTGCCGGTGACCTTGACCGGCACGCCGTGGTCCCACACCGTGCCGCTGGTTGCATTGACGTTGAAGGAATAATACGGCGAGATGAATCCGCCATAGGTTTCCACGCCGTTGGTTCCGTTCAAGGTCGGTTTCTGCAGCGCCTGGGTGCTGAGGTCGATGGCATAATCCAGATCGGCGGGTGCGGCCTTGGCGTAGTAACTGCCCATCGTGCCGCCCATCTGGAAGCCGGCGACGTCCAGATCGAAACGATCGGTCGAGGTCATGAACGGCCCGGTGATGACCTGTTTCTTGAACCGGAAGTCGCCCCGATCCAGATCCGAGATCGCGAAATGCGCATCGTAGACCGGCGGTGTATTCGCGACGCCGACGATCTGGAACACCACCATTTCATAGGCATATGAGTGTTTCCCCCCAGATGGATCGGTGCCATCCAGGAAGCCGGTCATATACCACCACTCCGCCGGCTGACGATGCGCCGCCTCGTCGTGCGGAAGGGTGATGCTGGTTTCGATCGGCGGAAACGTGCCGATCGCCTGCGCCGACACGGCGGACGCTAGGAGTGTGGCAGGGAGCGCGAATGTGGCGATCGCCAAAGCATGCACGAGCCCGTGCATCCGAATCATTTTCATGACGGAATCCCCTGAGGTTATTTTGAGAAAGTAGCGACTGCGGCTGTTGGTGTCGCGTGGAACACGAGGACTGTCCGGTGTGGATGGGCAGCGGCGCGTTCGATTCGAAACTCAGCGACCCGGTAAATGCTGTCAATACCGGAAAAATAAATAATTCCACTCTGCAACGACGGTCTCATCGTGACAGTGCGTGAAGATTCATTCAGCGCGCCGGCGTTGGCGATTTATAACCGCTTGCTTACAGGCAACGATGGACACTGCGCAGAACGCAGCAGGGTTTCTGGCTGGCTGCCCGCCGCAATCGGATCAGGCGTGCCGTGCATAGAAATCGGCCGGTCACGCTTCTTGTCTAGATAATCGTCCAGCGCCGGCGTGTTCCACGCTGGCGTGCATCCCGGCATCGCTCAACGCGCGCGTTCGGCGGCGGCAACCGCATCGGCGATCGCCTTGTTGCAACGTCGCGCATGGGTAAAGGTCATGCCGTGGGACGCGCCAGCGATGTTTTGCAGTTGTGCGTCCGGCAGCCAGCCCGCCAGCGCAGCGGCGTTGTCGCGGTATTGCACCGGACTGTGTTCGCCGGCGACCAGCAGGACCGGCATCGCCAAGGTCGCCGCCTGCTCTGGCCGGTAGGCGGGCAGCGCGTCGGCGATCTGCGGCACCAGAGTCTGCGCGTTGTCGCGCACCATCTGCCGGAAGCTTGCGCTGCTGCGCGCCCAGGCGCCGGGCTGGCTGACCGAATCGACGAAACATTCCAGGCCGGCCTCGACCTGGCCGCTCTGCAGCAAGGCGATCGCTTGCGCGCGGACCGCCTGCACCTCCGCCGGCAACCCCTGCGGCTGCGGACCACCCGGATCGAACAGGGTCAGGCTGGCGATGGCGTCCGGCCGCAACAGCGCCGCCTGCCAGGCCACGGCGGCGCCGCGGGAATGGCCGACCAGATGCACCGGCCGCGCTTCCTCGGCGATGAAGGGGGCGAGCTGCTGCGCATGCCAGCGCCAGCCGAACGCATGCCGCGACGCCGACGGCAGTCGCGGGTAGTACTGGCCCAGGCTCAGCGCGCTGAGCTGGAATCGGTCGGCCAGGCCGCGCAGCTGCGGCGCCCAGTAGCGGTAGTCGCACAGGGCACCGTGCACCAGCAGCACCGGCGCGCCCTCGCCCACCCGCAGATAGGCCAGCGCATCGTCCGCGCCGAGCCGGCGCACGGCAGGCTTGGGCAAGGCCGCCCGTGGACTGGTGAGACGCGAACCGGTCATGTTCATGGGCAGCGCTGCGCTGCGCACCCGACACGCACGCGCGGATCAGTGGTGCCAGCGTCTGCGCCGCAGCAGGCGGCAGGACGGGCAGGAGCAGGAATAGCGGTGGGAAAGATGAGCGCAGGCATGCGCATACGATAGCGGCGTCGCGGCGTGCGCGATGCGGCGCCAGCAGGTCGGATTGCCGAGCGCGTGATCGCCGGAAAGGCGATGCGGAGGAAGCAGGGGCAGTACGGGGTGGCGCGCCCGGAGGGATTCGAACCCCCGACCAATGGCTTCGGAAGCCACTACTCTATCCGGCTGAGCTACGGGCGCAACGGACGCGCATTCTAACGGCATTCGTCGGCCGCGTCTCCCCCGGCCGCAACTCCCTGCGACAGCGCCCCCGCGGCCGTCCGACGAGGCCGCCCCGCTTGACCAGGCAACCGCACGCAAGGCGCGGGCGACGCCGAGGCCGCCCCCGGACGTAGCAAAGGTTCCGCTCAGACGCGTCCGCAGGCTGGGGCCGGACACACCGCCAGTGCGCACCTGCAGACCCACAAGCGACGACGACGCCTCGCGCCCAAGGCGGTCACCGCACGGCGCGCAGGCTACCGCCACGACATTGCGTGCTGCCGCCCGCACGACGTGGCTGCTACCCTTGCGCGATGGGTTACGAACGCTACGAAACGCCTGCCGCGCTGCCGCCGCGCGCGCGCCTGGGCCAGTACTGGAAACTGCTGCGCGGCGACCGGCCGATCGGCGTGCTGCTGCTGCTGTGGCCGACATGGTGGGCGCTGTGGCTGGCCGCCGATGGGGTACCGCCGCTGTGGACCCTGTTCGTGTTCACCTCCGGGGTGTGGCTGACCCGCTCGGCCGGCTGCGTGATCAACGACTACGCCGACCGCTGGCTGGACCCGCAGGTCGAGCGCACCCGCAGCCGGCCGCTGGCCACCGGCGCGGTCAGCGGCCGCGAAGCGCTGGCGGTGTTCGCGGTGCTGATGCTGGTGGCGTTCGCGCTGGTGCTGACGATGAACGCGCTGACCATCGGCCTGAGCGTGGTCGGGCTGTTCCTGGCCGCCAGCTATCCCTATCTGAAGCGCTACACCTACCTGCCGCAGGTCTACCTGGGCATGGCCTTCGGCTGGGGCATCCCGATGGCCTTCGCCGCGGTGCGCGGCGAGGTGCCGGCGCTGGGCTGGCTGCTGTACGCGGTCAATATCCTGTGGGCCACCGCCTACGACACCTGGTATGCGATGGTCGATCGCGAGGACGACCTGCGCGCCGGCTCCAAGTCCACCGCAATCCTGTTCGGCGAACTCGACCTGGTCATCCAGGGCGTGCTGTACGCGCTGATGTTCGTCGCCCTCGCCTTCGTCGGGCATCGCGCGGACCTGAGCGTGTGGTACTGGGCCGGCCTGGGCGTGGCGGCGTTGCTGGTCGTCGTCGAGTTCCGCATGGCCCGGCACCGCGAACGCGCGGCGTGCTTCCGCGCCTTCCTGCACAACAACTGGGTCGGCCTGGCCATCTTCGCCGGCATTGCCGCGGCGCTGGCGCTGCGCGCCGGCTAGGGCCGTCATCGATCACGCACAGTGCGCGCCGGACTGTGAAACGTGCTCCAGGGCCCTCGCAAAAGGTCGGCGCCTAGGACGCGCCCTGCCGACATTGTCACCTTCCGGCGCGCCCCGCCGTCAGCCAGGCCATCGACTCGACCCACGCATGACCTGACAAGGAGGCGGCATCCGCCGCTCCTCCTCGCCCCGATGCGTTCTAGCGCTTGGCGTACTGCGCTGGCGCATCCGCGGCCGGCGCGTGGGTCAGCAGCGCGAACACCCGTTGCTGTTCCTGCACGTCCTGCAGCCCGCTGATCCGCAGGCTGTCCCCCGGCAACGGCGCCATGATCGTGGCCACGGTCAGCACCTCGCCGTCGGCCAGCAGTGCGATCGGCTTGCCGACGTTCTGCTCGGTGGCCTGGGTAAGACGTTGGCCATGTCCAGGAAAGCGCAGGTCCAGCGCTGACTGGCCATTGCCGTTGTCGGCGGGCGCGACGGTGGCCGCCTTTTCGACGACCAGTAGCGCCTGCGGTGCCAGGTACACCGGCTGCCCGTGATAGTCGGCCTGCACATAGTCGGGGGTGGACGCATGGCTGGCCAGCCGCCATTCGAGCTTCGCCTTGACCGGGCTGGCGTCGGCGACATCCGGGGCTTTGTCATACCCACACCCGGCAACACCGGACACACACAGCGCCATCGACAGACCCAACGCCTTCCAGCGCATCGCAAGCTCCTTTCGTTGTTGGCTTCCTCACGATCATAAAGCCGTGCGTCCGCCGACCGTTCATGCGCACAGGCGCGCGCATCCGGCAGATCGCCGCTGCGACCCGTCGGCCGATTCGCAGGCAAGACATGCGCGGCCCGGTCGCGCGCCGTCCAGCGACGCCAACCGCCCGCGCCCGATGGACGACCACGCTCACGGCACCCGCGCCACCACCCAGGCATCGACCCGTTCGACGCCGGCACGGCGCAGCGCCTTTGCCGCGGCATGCAGGGTCGCGCCGGTGGTCATCACGTCGTCGACCAGGGCCACGTGCGCCGGCAGCGCCGCCGAATCCGGCACCGCGAACGCGCCGCGCAGATTGCGCCGGCGTGCGCGGGCGTCCAGTTCGGATTGCGCCGCAGTCGCCCGCACCCGCTGCAATTCCAGGCACAGCGGCAGCGCCAGCGCGCGCGCCAGTGGCCGCGCCAGTTCCAGCGCCTGGTCGTAGCCACGCTGGCGCAACCGCGCCGGATGCAGCGGCACCGGCAGCAGCGCCTGCGGCCGCGGCAAGGCCGCGCAGCGTGCCTGCAGCAATGCGGCGAGCAGGCGCCCGGCAGCCAGGTCCTGATGAAACTTGAAGCGGCGCAACAGGCCATCGACCGGCGCGGCGTACACGCAGGCGCTGGCCACCCGCTCCAGCGGCGGCGGCCGACGCTGGCACGCGCCGCAGACCTGCTCGGCATCCAGCGCCGGCAACGGCAGCGCACAGCGGCAACAGGCCGCGGCATTCCAGGGCACATCGTCGCGACAGGCGGCACACAGGTCCAGGCCCGGCGCGCCGGGCTCCCCGCACACCAGGCAGCGTTCCGGCAGCAGGCGGCGCTGCAGCCAGCGCCAGCCACCGTCAACCAAACCAGCCATCGTGAAGTTGACAGGACGTTGCATGCTTACCAGACTGCCCGCTTTCCCAGCCGCTGACCGTCAGGAAACCCCCATGTCCGCTGTCGTCCGACACGACTGGCAACGCCAGGAATTGCTCGCCCTGTTCGATCTGCCGTTCCCGGAACTGCTGCACCGCGCCGGCGCCGTGCACCGCGAACACTTCGATCCGGCGCAGGTGCAGGTGTCCACGCTGCTGTCGGTGAAGACCGGCGGTTGCCCGGAAGACTGCGCGTACTGCCCGCAGGCGCAGCGCTACGCCACCGGCGTGGAGGCGCAGAAGCTGATGAGCACCGAGGCGGTGCTGGACAAGGCGCGCCAGGCCAAGGCCGCCGGCGCGTCGCGGTTCTGCATGGGCGCGGCCTGGCGCTCGCCCAAGGACCGCGACATCCCGAAGGTGGCGGAGATGATCCGCGAGGTGAAGGCGCTGGGCCTGGAGACCTGCGCCACCCTGGGCATGCTCGACGGCAACCAGGCGCAGGCGCTGAAGGCGGCCGGGCTGGACTACTACAACCACAATCTGGACACCGCGCCGGATTTCTACGACTCGATCATCCACACCCGCCAGTACCAGGATCGCCTGGACACGCTGACCCACGTGCGCGACGCCGGGCTGAAGACCTGCTGCGGCGGCATCGTCGGCATGGGCGAGTCGCGCGACCAGCGCGCCGGCCTGCTGCAGGCGCTGGCCAACCTGCCGGTGCATCCGGACTCGGTGCCGATCAACCGCCTGGTGCAGGTCGCCGGCACCCCGCTGCACGGCACGGTCGAGCTGGATCCGTTCGAATTCGTGCGCACGATCGCCGTCGCCCGCATCGCGATGCCGCGGGCGATGGTGCGGCTGTCGGCCGGGCGCGAGAGCATGAGCGACGAACTGCAGGCGCTGTGCTTCTGTGCCGGCGCCAACTCGATCTTCTACGGCGAGAAGCTGCTGACCACCGGCAACCCGGACACCGAGCGCGACCAGGCGCTGTTCGCGCGGCTGGGGCTGCGGCCGATGCAGGTGATGGTGGACGCCGACGCGCACGACCATCCCGGCACCGTGCACGCGGACATCACCGCCCAGCCCACGCCGGCGATCGCCGCGGCCCTGGTCTGACCCCGGGTCGCGCGTCCGTCCGCCGATCCGGCCGTCCATCGCCGGCGGCGCCCGGCTCGGCCGGGGACGCGCTACGCTAGCCCGCCAGATGCCCGTCCCGCGCCCATGGCCCGTCCCGACCTGCACGACCGCATCCAGTCTGCGCGCGCCTTGCGCGAAGCGCAGGGGCGCCTGCGCGTGCGCCGCAGCGTCGGTCGCCGCGACGGCGTGCGCCTGGAAGTGGACGGCCGCTGGCTGACCGGCTTCTGCAGCAATGACTACCTGGGCCTGGCGCAGCAGTTCGAAGTGGTCGCCGCCCTGCAGGACGCCGCCGCGCGCGAGGGCGCAGGCGCCACCGCCTCGCACCTGGTGTGCGGCCACCACGCGCTGCACGAGGCGCTGGAACGCGAGATCGCCGACTGGCTCGGCTATCCGCAGGCGCTGCTGTTCGGCAGCGGCTTCATCGCCAACCTGGCGGTACAGCAGGCGCTGCTGAGCGAGGAAGAGGACGTGTGCGTGCAGGACCGGCTCAACCACGCCAGCCTGCTCGACGCCAGCCGCCTCGCCGGCTGCCGCCTGCGCCGCTATCCGCACCTGGATGCCGAAGGCGCGATGCGCCAGCTCAAGCACGCCGCCGACGGCGCGGCGATGCTGGCCACCGATGGCGTGTTCAGCATGGACGGCGACGTCGCCCCGCTGCGCTCGCTGGCGCTGGTGGCGCGCACCCAACAGGCGCTGCTGTACGTGGACGACGCGCACGGCGTCGGCGTGGTCGGCCCGCAGGGGCGCGGCAGCGTCGCCGAGGCCGGGCTGGGTGTCGACGACGTTCCGCTGCAACTGGTGACCCTGGGCAAGGCGCTGGGCGGCTACGGCGCCGCAGTGGTCGGCGATACCACGCTGATCCGGCATCTGGCCGAAACCGCGCGGCCGTATCTGTACACCACCGCGCTGCCGCCGGCGCAGGCCGCGGCCTCGCTGGCGGCAGTCAAGCTGGCGCGGCGCGACCAGTGGCGGCGCGAGCGGCTGGTCGAACTGATCGCCCTGTTCCGCGGTGGCGCACGCCGCCATGGCCTGGAACTGATGGCCTCGGACACGCCGATCCAGCCGCTGCTGTGCGGCGAGGAGCGCACCGCGCTGGCCTGGTCGGCGGCGCTGGAACAGGCCGGTTACCTGGTCTCGGCGATCCGTCCGCCGACCGTGCCGGAGGGTAAGTCGCGGCTGCGCGTGACCCTGTCGGCGCTGCACACGCCGGCGCAGGTGCAGGCGCTGCTGGATGCCCTGGCGCTCGCGCGCGATCGCGTGGCCGCGCATCCGCCCGGCGTGCCGGCGTGAGCGCGACCGACCTCGCCGCGCGACGCGCGGTGTGGGACGCGCTGGCCGAGCTGTACCTGGACACCGCGGTCGACGCACACCATCCGCAGATCGCCGCCGTGCTCGCCGCCTCGCCGTTCGCCCCCGACACGCTGTGGCAGATGCTGCGCGACGACGTGCATCCGCGGCTGGCGCCGAACCTGCTGACGCCGGCCGGCGCCTGGCAGGGCATCGATGGCGACTGGCTGAGCGCAGCGATCCAGCAGCGCCGCGGTGCGCATCGCGTGTCCGCCTGGCGCACCCGCGACTATCCGCGCCGGCAGTGGCGCCTGCTGCTGCCGCAGGTGCTGGCGCAGCGCGCGGCGCACTGACGCGGCAGCCGACGCCGCCTTTCCTGTTCTTTCGCAACGACGCACGACGATGCATATCGACACCCTGGGGCAGGGCCCCGATCTGGTCCTGCTGCACGGCTGGGCGTTGAACGGCGGCATCTTCGCGCCCTTGGTCGAGCGCCTGTCGGCGCAGTACCGCCTGCACCTGGTGGACCTGCCCGGGCACGGCCACAGTCGCGGCGACGACACACCGCTGGCGCTGCCGCACGTGGTCAGCGCGATCGCCGCGGCCACCCCGCCGGCCGTGTGGCTGGGCTGGTCGCTGGGCGGGCTGTTCGCGCTGCACGCCGCCGCCACGCAACCGCAGGTGCGCGGGCTGGCGATGCTCGCGGCGACGCCGCGCTTCGTCCGCGGCAGCGACTGGCCGCACGCGGTGGAGCCACAGGTGTTCGAACAGTTCGGCCGCGATCTGGCCGAGGACTATCGCGGCACCCTCGAGCGCTTCCTGGCGCTGGATACGCTCGGCTCGGCGCACGCGCGCGCCGAACTGCGCACGCTGCGCGAGGCGCTCGACGCCCGCGGCGCGCCCGACCCGCACGTGCTGCAGGACGGCCTGACCCTGCTGGAACGCACCGACCTGCGCCGCGCCCTGCCCGGCCTGCGCGTGCCCAGCCTGTGGATCGGCGGCCAACGCGACCGCCTGGTCCCACCCGCGGGCATGGAGGCCGCCGCGGCGCTGGCGCCGAACGCGCGCGCACTGATCATCGCCGGCGGCGGCCACGCCCCGTTCCTCGGCCATGCCGACACCGTCGCCGACGCGCTGCGCGGATTCCTGGCAACGCTGGACTAGCGGCGTCGCGAAGCGCGTTCCACAGTGCTGTCGTAGGAGCGGCTTCAGCCGCGACACGCCTGCTGCATCGGGTCGCGGCTAAAGCCGCTCCTACAGGCGCTTGCGACGAGCCCGCCGGGTGCACTGTGGGAGGGACTTCAGTCCCGACGCATTGCGCCATCGGAAAGCGCACACCACCTCGCGCGTCGCGCGCTGCATGACAGTTGACTCCGACATTGCATCACACGACCCGCACCGACGTCAGAAAGACGCAAGCGGCTCCGCCGTGGGACTCAACTGTCGTGCCGCCGCGACAAGCGAAGACGAAAGCCGACCGACACCCTCCGTCGTCGGGACTGAAGTCCCTCCCACGAGGATGCCAGGCCTATCCCTGTGGATGCCATTGCAATCACGACGCATGACGGCCGAACGCAGCGCAGCGGCGTCGCTCCAGCACATGTCCTGCACGCTCAACTGTCCTGCAGTCGCGGTGTGACGCTGGCCGCCACAGCGCCGATGTCCGATCATCGCGACTCCTTCCAACCGGAGTGCAAGCATGGACCTGGGAATCGCCGGCAAGTGGGCGCTGGTCTGCGCCGCGAGCAAGGGGCTGGGACTGGGTTGCGCACAGGCGCTGGCCCGCGAAGGCGTGCATGTGGTGATCGTGGCGCGCGGCCAGGCCGGGCTGGATGCGGCCGCGGCGCAGCTGCGCGCGCTCGACGGCGGTGGCGAGGTGGTCGCGGTGGCGGCGGACATCGCCACCGAGTCCGGCCGCGCCGCCGCACTGGCCGCCTGCCCGCAGGTGGACATCCTGATCAACAATGCCGGCGGGCCGCCGCCGGGCGATTTCCGCGACTGGGAACGCGAGGACTGGCTGCGCGCGCTCGACGCCAACATGCTGGCGCCGATCGCGTTGATCCGCGCCACCGTCGATGCGATGCAGGCGCGCGGCTTCGGCCGCATCGTCAACATCACCTCGGCCGCGGTGAAGGCGCCGATCGACAGCCTGGGCCTGTCCAACGGCGCGCGCGCCGGCCTCACCGGCTTCGTCGCCGGGCTGGCGCGGCGCACCGTGGCGCACAACGTCACCATCAACAATCTGCTGCCGGGGCAATTCGACACCGACCGCCTGCGCGGCAACATCGCCCACGCCGCGCAGCGCGAGGGCATCGACCCCGCCGATCTGGCCGAACGCAAGCGCCGGCAGATTCCGGCCGGGCGCTTCGGCACCGCGGAAGAGTTCGGCGCGGCCTGCGCCTTCCTGTGCAGCGCGCAGGCCGGCTACCTGAGCGGGCAGAACCTGCTGCTGGATGGCGGCAGCTATCCGGGGGCGTTCTGAAGAGCCGGGAGTGGGGATTCGGGAGTGGGGATGCACAGCCGGTTCGCATACCTGGTCGCGACGAATGCGGATCGCGCTGATCCGCTTGTCATCGCTGGATGTGCGCGACGACAAGGCGCCGGAAACGCAATGCAGGATTGAGACGCACAGCCGCCGCACCCGGCGTCCGGTCGGCGCGCAGTACGGAACGCGGTGATCCGCGCCGCTGCTGGCCGCAGCACGACGCGGGCGGCGATAATGCGCGGATGGATCCTTCCGCGTTCGACTCCCAGCATATCCGCCGCGCGTTCGCGCGTGCCGCCGCCAGTTACGATGCCGCCGCGGCGCTGCAGCGCGAGGTGCAGGGGCGCTTGCTGGAATCGCTGGACTACCTCGGCGACCGCGTGCCGCAGGTGGTGCTGGACGTGGGCAGCGGCCCGGCGCATGCCGCCGCGGCGATGAAGAAGCGCTGGCCGCGCGCGCAGGTGATCGCGCTCGACCAGGCACTGCCGATGCTGCAGCAGGCCAAGCGCCAGGCCGGCTGGTGGAAGCCGTTCGGCCGCGTCTGCGCCGATGCGCGCGCACTGCCGCTGGCCGAGCACAGCGTCGATGTGATCTTCAGCAATCTGTGCCTGCAGTGGGTCGAGGACCTGCCGGCGGTGTTCGCCGGATTCCGCCGCGTGCTGCGCCCCGGCGGCCTGCTGCTGTGTTCCAGCTTCGGCCCGGATACCCTGATCGAACTGCGCGAGGCATTCGCCCAGGCCGACCGGACGACGCCGCACGTGAGCCGCTTCGCGCCGATCGCGCAGTTCGGCGATGCGCTGATGCTGTCGGGCTTCCGCGATCCGGTGCTGGACCGCGACGTGTTCAACCTGACCTATCCGGACCTGCCCGCGCTGATGCGCGAACTGCGCGCGATCGGCGCCACCAACGCACTGCAGGCGCGCCGCCACACGCTCACCGGCCGCGGCCGCTTCGCCGCCGCCAGCGCCGCCTACGAGCCGCTGCGCGGCGCCGACGGCACCCTGCCCAGCACCTGGGAAGTGATCTACGCGCACGCCTGGGCGCCGCCGCCGGGCGCGCCGATCCGCGAAGGCGGCGGCGAGATCGCCGCGGTGCCGCTGTCAGCGATCCCGATCCGCCGCCGCGGCGACTGAGCCAGGCCGCACCCGGAACAGCACCCGGCCCTGGTAGGGCATCCCCAACGCTTGCGCCTGTGCGCCCTGCGCGGCGATGCGCGCGGCCACCTGCGGCCAGGCCTCCTGCTTGCACACCCACACGCGGCCGGCGCGCGGTTGCCGCAGCACCGTGGCCAGATCGGCGTCGTACTCGGGACCGAAACGCGGCGCGTCACGCACCGGCTCCAGGCGGATCTTGCGTACCTGCGTGCCCAGTTCCAGGCGCAGGCCGTAGCGCGCCATGTCCTCGACGAACACCACCTCGGTTACCGGCGCGCCGGCACGCCGGGCGATCGCCTGCGCCCAGGCGCCGGCATCCTTGTGCGTGGGCAACAGCGCCACTACTAGTTCGATCACCAGCAACAGCCCGCACCACGCCAGCAGCCACGGCCAGCGCCACGGCGCACGGCCTTCCTGCGCACGCTGCCACGCCGCCAGCAGCGCCAGCGGCACGAACAGCGGCAGCACGTACAGCGGCAGCCGCGAGCGCGACAGGCACAGCACCAGCAGCGGCAGCAGCAGCCACAGTGCCAGCAGCAGCGGCGCGGCCTGCTGCAGGCCCAACGCCGGATCGCGCCACCACTGCCGCAGCTGCCGCGGCAATTGCCAGGCCCAGCGCGCCAGGGCCGGCGTCCACGGCAGCGTGCCCAGGACCAGGATCGGCGCATACGCCACCGCCCAGCCGTACCACTGCGCGTTGCGCCCGAACGCATCGCTGGCCACGCGCTTGACCACTTCGTCGCCGACGAAGTACCGCAGCAAGCCCGGATGGCCGTGGATCACCGCCAGGTACCAGGGCAGCGCCAGCACCACGAACAGGACGATGCCGGAGAGCTGCAGCGCGCGCCGCGGCGGCCCGGGCGTCACCGCATTGAACAGCAGCAGCGCCGGCAGCGGCAGCAGGCCAGGCGGGCCCTTGGTCATGAACGCCAGGGCGAAGCCGGCCCACATCGCCGCGATCCAGCGCTTGCCCTGGCCGGGTGGATGCGCCCGCGCTTCGACGAAGGCCCACACCGCCAGGGTCTCGCAGGCGGCGAGCAGGAAATCGGTGGAAATCCATTGCGCCGCGCCGAACGGCGCCAGCATGGTCGCGTACAGCAGCGCCGCCTGCGCCGGCAACTCGGTGCGTTCGGGAAACAGCCGCATCGCCAGCCGCCAGACCAACAGCACGCACAACAGGTAGGCCAGCGCCGAGGGCAGCCGCGCCGCCCATGGCGATGGCCCGAAGACCGCGACGCTGGCGGCGATCGCCCAGTAGGTCAGCGGCGGCTTGGTCCAGTGCGCCACGTCCTCGCTGCGCCGCGGCGTGAGCCAGTCGCCGCTGTGCAGCATGTTCAGCGCGACATTGGAGTAACGGCCTTCGTCGGCGTCCCAGATCCCGCGCACGCCCAGCAGGGCCAGCGCGAGCGTGCAGGCCAGCAGCGCCACCGCGACGGCCGGAGAACGAAGCAGCGCGCGCATCGGCAATCCTCCCCACTCGGCGCGGCGACCATAGCGGCGGCGCCTGCGGCCGCAGATGACGGCCGGCGGACAGTTTTGCGACAGCGCGAACGCGCCGGCCTCAGGCCGGCGCGCGGCTCAGGCGGAGACCTGCGCGATCCAGTCTTCCAGGTTGTAGTAGTTGCTCACCCGGGCAATCTTGCCGTCGCGGATGTCGAAGAACGCCCCGCCCGGCAGCACGTAGCGCTGGCCGCGTGCCTCCGGCAGGCCGGTGTCGGTGTGGTGGTATTCGCCATGCACCACGTACTCGGCCGCGGCGCGGCGGCCGTCCTGCGCGGCCAGCACCACGATGTCGTGCAGCTGCTCGCGGTAGCTGGCGTTCATGCGCTGCAGGAAGGCGGCGAAGACCTCCTTGCCGGTCTCGCGCGCGCCCTGGTTGAGGTCGTGGGCGACATCGTCGGTGAGCATGCCCAGCATGCCGTCCCAGTCGCCGCGGTTGAACGCCGCGTAATAGGCCTGCACCAGGGCGATGGCCTGGTCCTGCGCAGGAACTCCGTGGTTGCTCATGGCTGCCGCCCTCCGGCCGTGGAAAGACCCATCATACGGTCTCGCCACCGTGCTCGACGCCCCGCTCCAGCAGGTCGCGATGGAAGAAGTACAGCTCCTGCAGCAGGAAGCGCCAGCGGGTCTGGAAGCTGCGGAAACGGCTGCTCGGCGTCGACGACGCCAGCGCGTCGATCTGCAGTTCCTGGCACAGCCGCAGCGCCCGTGCCATGTGCAGCGGATCGCTGACCACGATCACCCGGTGCAGGCCGTGTTCGCGCATCAGCCGCCGCGCCTCGATCAGGTTCTGCCGGGTGGTGCGCGACACCGTTTCGATCAGGATCGCGTCGGCCGGCACGTCGTGGCGCAGCGCGTAGCGCCGGGCCACCTGCGACTCGGCGAAACGCGCGCCGTTGCCGAAGCCGCCGGTGAAGATCAGGGTCGGCGCGTAGCCGCGCTGGTACAGGTCCAGGCCGTGGCGGATGCGCTCCTCGAACACCGGCGACGGCTTGGCATCGTAGGCCGCGGCACCGAGCACGATGATCGCGTCGGCCGGCGCCGCCTGGTCGCGGTCGCCGACCCAGACGATGTAGATCGCCACGCCCAGCAGCCACAGCCCGAGCAACGCCGCCAGGCGCACCAGCCAGCGCAGCCAGCGGAAGCCCCCGCGCGCGCTCATGCCGCGCCCCACGGCAAGGCGTCCAGGTCGACGTTGCCGCCGGACAGGATCACCCCCACCCGGCGCCCGGCAAAGCGCGCCGGCTGCGCCAGCACCGCCGCCAGGGCGATCGCCGAGGACGGCTCCACCACCTGCTTGAGCACCTGCCACAGCAGCCGCATCGCCGCCACGGTCGCCGTGTCCTCCACCACCAGCACCTCGGCCTGGCCGTGCAGCAGGGCGAAGTTGGGTTCGCCGAGGGTGCCGCGCAGGCCGTCGCAGAGCGTGTCCGGGACCATGTCCACGCGGCGCTCGCCGGCCGCCAGCGAGCGCGCGGTGTCGGCGGCGCCGGCCGGCTCGGCCAGCAGCAACTGCGCCTGCGGCGCCCGCGCCGACAGCGTCAGCCGGCTGCCCGCGGCCAGGCCGCCGCCGCCGACCGGCACCACCAGCAGGTCCAGCCCGCCACTGGCGTCCAGCAGTTCCAGCGCCGCGGTGCCCTGCCCGGCGATCACCGCCGGATCGGCATAGGGATGCACCAGGGTCGCGCCGGTATCGCGCTGCACCTGCGCACACAGCGCCTCGCGCGCGACGATGCTGGGCGCGCAGCGCCACAGCGTGGCGCCGTGGCGGGCGATGTTGGCGAGCTTGGCGGCGACCGCCCCCTCCGGCACCACCACATGGCAGCCGATGCCGCGGGTGCGCGCGGCCAGGGCCAGGGCCGCGCCATGGTTGCCGGAGGAATGGGTGACCACCCCGCAGGCCGCCTGCGCCGGGTCCAGCGCCCACACCGCGTTGCAGGCGCCGCGGAACTTGAACGCGCCGCCGCGCTGCAGGTGTTCGGCCTTGAAGTACAGCTGCGCGCCGGTGGCGGCATCCAGCGCCCGCGAACGCAGCACCGGGGTCGGCCGCGCGTGCGCGGCAATGCGTGCGGCGGCCGCCAGGACGTCGCCGAACTCGGGCAGAAAACGTGAGACCATACGCGAAAGGGTAGCGTATCGTCGCCAACGTGCAGCGCCCGCGACCCGCGCCGGTTCGCCGTCGTTGCGCGCAACTTAAGCGTTCAAGTGCGGCCGATGAAGTTAAGGGGGGATTCAATGCCACGGACCGAACCTGTCAGCCAGCCTGCTGGAGGGCAAACGCCATGAAACTGCGCCTGATCTGCGCCGCTGGACTGCTGGCCGCACTGGGCGGCTGTGCCACCTACGATTACGCCGGAGGCGGCGAGGGTGGCTACTACCGTGGCGCCCCGTCGGTCGAATACCGCTACCCGGC
The DNA here is from genome assembly GCF_038442435.1 of Xanthomonas protegens. NCBI lineage: Bacteria > Pseudomonadati > Pseudomonadota > Gammaproteobacteria > Lysobacterales > Lysobacteraceae > Xanthomonas > Xanthomonas protegens. The sequence goes on from NZ_JAQJCQ010000020.1 coordinate 50,263, forward strand.
CGGCTACTCGGAGTACTACTCGCCCTACGGCGCGGTGCCCTACTACGGCTACGGCCCGTCCTATTACGGCTACTACGGGTACGGCGTGCCGTATTACTACTACCGTGGCTACGATGGTCCGCGCCACCGCCCGCCACCGCGTCCGCGGCCGGACGACGGCGGTTCGCGGCCGCCGTCCCCGCCGCCCAGCGTGGGTGGTCGGGTACCGACGCCGTGGCGCGACATGGACCGCCTGCGCCGTCCGGACGCGCTCAATTCGGCACCGCGGCCGCAGTCGATGCAGCCGGCCCGGCCGGCGATGCAGCGTCCCGAGGGCATGCAGCGCCCGCCGGCGCCACGCCCCGGCAATATGGGTCGCAGCAATGGGACGCGTCGCACACTCGAACCCTAAGAAAGGGCTTGCGTTCGCCTGTCCCAGCACGCACTCTACGTCCTACGGGGTGACCGCCTGCGTCGCTTTATGACCCGAAGGGGTCGACCCCACCGTCTATGTCGATGTCCGACAGGGAAATCTGGATCCCCCCTGTTCCGGCCCTGTCGGGCGTCGGCGCCTCACAACGAAAAGCCCCGGTCCGCCGGGGCTTTTCGCGTTGGGGCCTTGCCATTGCTGGGGTGGCGCCGGCGACCGGCGAAAAACGGGCATAAAAAAGGGCCGGTAGTCCCCCGACTACCGGCCCCCAGCTCCCCCAACGTGCGCGTGACTGGCCCCTGTTCCAATTCCAGTCATACGCCCCTGACGCATTGCCACGTTGGGTGCAGTGGGAATATCTGCAGATTGCGTGCCAACTTGAGGCCCGGATCTGCAATTTGTGATGCAACCGCTAAAATTCCTGTTCACACCCTGGGCGACGCCACGTGTCGCCCCCTGCCGCCGGCCCCGCGCCGGCCGACGAGACCCCGATGAGCGACTCCTTCTACCGCCATGACGTGATCGTGATCGGCGGCGGCCATGCCGGCACCGAGGCGGCGCTGGCGTCCGCGCGCGCCGGCGCGCGCACCCTGCTGTTGACCCACAACGTGGAGACGGTGGGGGCGATGAGCTGCAACCCGGCGATCGGCGGCATCGGCAAGGGCCACCTGGTCAAGGAGATCGACGCGCTGGGCGGGGCGATGGCCCGCGCCGCCGACCTGGCCGGCATCCAGTGGCGCACCCTCAACGCGTCCAAGGGCCCGGCGGTGCGCGCGACCCGCTGCCAGGCCGACCGCAACCTGTACCGCAGTGCGATCCGGCGCCTGGTCGAGGCGCAGCCGAACCTGACCGTGTTCCAGGCCGCGGTGGACGACCTGGTGATGGACGGCGAGCGCGTGCGCGGCGTGCTGACCCAGACCGGGCTGCGCTTCGAGGCCGCGGCGGTGGTGCTGACCGCCGGCACCTTCCTGGCCGGCAAGATCCACATCGGCCAGACCCAGTACGCCGGCGGCCGCGCCGGCGACCCACCGGCCACCGCGCTGGCGCAGGCGCTGCGCGACGGCCGCTTCGGCGTGGACCGGCTCAAGACGGGCACCCCGCCGCGCATCGACGGGCGCAGCCTGGACTACGCGGCGATGGAGGAACAGCCCGGCGACGATCCGCTGCCGGTGATGTCGTTCCTGGGCGAGGCCGCCCAGCATCCGCGCCAGGTCTCGTGCTGGATCACCCACACCACCGAGCGCACCCACGCCATCATCCGCGGCGCGCTGGACCGCTCGCCGCTGTACACCGGCCAGATCGAGGGCATCGGCCCGCGCTACTGCCCCTCGATCGAGGACAAGGTGGTGCGCTTCGCCGAAAAGGCCAGCCACCAGATCTTCGTCGAGCCGGAAGGCCTGGACGTGGTCGAGATCTACCCCAACGGCATCTCCACCTCGCTGCCGTTCGACGTGCAGCTGGAGCTGGTGCGCTCGATCCGCGGCTTCGAACGCGCGCACATCACCCGCCCCGGCTACGCCATCGAGTACGACTTCTTCGACCCACGCGGGCTCAAGGCCTCGCTGGAGACCAAGGCCATGCCCGGGCTGTTCTTCGCCGGGCAGATCAACGGCACCACCGGCTACGAGGAAGCCGCCGCGCAGGGCCTGATCGCCGGCCTCAACGCCGCGCGCCAGGTGCGCGGGCTGGACCCGTGGTCGCCGCGCCGCGACCAGGCCTACATCGGCGTGCTGATCGACGACCTGATCACCCACGGCACTAGCGAGCCGTACCGCATGTTCACCAGCCGCGCCGAGTACCGGCTGCAGCTGCGCGAGGACAACGCCGACGCGCGCCTGACCGGCATCGGCCACGACCTGGGCATCGTCGACGCAACGCGCTGGGCGCGCTTCCAGGCCAAGCAGGAGGCGGTGGCGCGCGAGAACGAGCGCCTGCGCGCGCTGTGGGCCACGCCAGGCAACGCGCTGGGCCGCGAGGTCGCGGCCACGCTGGGCGTGGCGGTGAGCCGCGAGACCACCGTGCTCGACCTGATCAAGCGTCCGGAGCTGGACTACGCCGCGCTGATGCGGGTGCCGTCGCTGGGCCCGGGCGTGGCCGACGCGCAGGTGGCCGAGCAGGTGGAGATCGGCATCAAGTACGCCGGCTACCTGGACCGACAGCGCGACGAGATCGCCCGCCAGCAGCGCCACGAGGACACCCCGATCCCGGCCGCCTTCGACTACGCGCAGGTGCGCGGGCTGTCGGCCGAAGTGCAGCAGAAGCTCGAGCGCGTGCGCCCGCAGACCGTGGGCCAGGCGCAGCGCATCCCCGGCATGACCCCGGCGGCGATCTCGCTGCTGCTGGTGCACCTGGAACGCGCGCGGCGCAACCGGGTGGCGTGATCCAACCTTCGATGGAAGTTGCTGTGGCAGATCAATCCACCTCACCCGACATGGCGATCCACCCGATCGCCCCCGACAAGCGTGCCGCCGTGCTGGCCACGTTGCAGGACATCGAGCAACGCCATGAGGTCCGCATCCTGCTGGCCTGCGAATCCGGCAGCCGCGGCTGGGGCTTTTCCTCGCCCGACAGCGACTACGACGCGCGGTTCGTCTATGTGCATCGGCCGGACTGGTACCTCACCGTCAACGAACGGACCGGGCCGGGCGAGCCGCAGCGCGACGTGATCGAGCTGCCGATCGACAGCGACCTGGATGTCAGCGGTTGGGACCTGCGCAAGGCGTTGCGGCTGGTCTCCAAATCCAACCCGACCTTGCTGGAGTGGCTGCAATCGCCGGTGGTGTACCGGCAAGACGCCGCGGCCGTGGCGACGCTGCGGGAGATGGCCCAGGACTTCTATTCGCCGCTGGCGACCTGGTGGCATTACTTCAGCATGGCCAAGGGCAATTACCGCGGCTACCTGCGCGGCGAGCGCATCCGCACCAAGAAGTATCTGTACGTGTTGCGCCCCGTGCTGGCCTGCCAATGGATCGAACGCGGGCACGGCATGCCTCCGATGGCCTTCGCCTCGCTGCTGGATGCCCTGGTTCCTTCCGGTGCCCTGCGCGACGCCATCGACGCCTTGCTGGACAAGAAGCGGGCATCGGCCGAGGTCGAAGACGGGCCACGGATTCCGGCGATCAGCGATTTCCTTGACGCGGAGCTGGGCAGGATGGAGGCAGGTGCACCGCAACTGCCCGCTGGCAGCGGCGACCAGCTTGAATTGGACGAGGCGTTCCGGCAACTGCTGCGCAGCACCCCGCGCTAAGCGCGCGCGGCGCGGCGCGGCAACTGCAGCGTGCAGTGAGGCCACCCAACGCCGCCCCACGTAGGAACGGCTTCAGCCGCGACCCGGTCGCACATCGGAGGTGCTCCGTCGCGGCTAAAGCCGCTCCTACGGACGCGACGGACGCATTGTTCCTGGCGAGGCAGCGACCGGCGGTGATTGCCGGAAGCTGGGACGCGCTGCGGTTGGGCTCAGTCCTGCGTAGCCACCGGCAGCAGGCGCTGGCGCAGCAGCAGCGCGGCCAGGTCCAGGGTTTCGCCGGCCACGCGCATCACGCCGCCCATGTTGATGAAGCCGTGGATCATGCCGGGGTGGACGCGCACCAGGGTTTCCACGCCCGCCTCGCGCAGGCGCTGCGCGTAGTGCAGGCCTTCGTCGTGCAGCGCGTCGCGCTCGGCCAGCACCACCAGCGCCGGGGCGACACCGGCCACGTCCGGCGCCACCACCGGCGAGATGCGCCAGTCCGACGCCAGCGACGGGTCCGGCAGCAGTTGGCGATCGAAGTAGCGCATCGCCGCTTCGGTCAGCGGCGGGATGCCGGCGTTGTGCACGCGCGAGGGAAAGGGATTGTCCGGGCGCACGTCGGTCAGCGGATAGATCAGGATCTGGCAGCGCAGGGCGATGCCGGCATCGCGCGCGTCCAGCGCGGCGCTCGCCGCCAGGGCGCCGCCCATGCTGTCGCCGGCCACGGCCAGACGCTGCGGATCGGCGCCGACTTCGCCCGGGTGCGCGGCCAACCAGTGCAGCGCGGCGATCACGTCCTCGGTGCCGGCCGGCGCCGGATGCTCGGGCGCCAGCCGGTAGTCCACCGCCAGCACCTGGCAGCCGGCGCGCGCGGCCAGTTGCCGGCACACGTCGTCGTGCGAGTCGAGGTCGCCGACCACGCCGCCACCGCCGTGCGCATAGAGGCAAGTGGGGGCCGGACCGGCGTCGAGGCCGTGCGGGCGGTACAGGCGCAGCGGAATCGGCGCGGCCGGACCCGGCGCCTGCAGGTCGCGGACCTCGGCCATTTCCACACGCGGAAAACCGAACTGCGCGGCGACGCCGCGCATCATCGCCCGCGCCTCGGGCAAGGGCAGTTCCTCCATCGGCGGCTGCCCGGACTGCTGGGCCTGGGCGAAGAAACGGACGACGTCTGGATCGAAATACATGGGTGGCCCTCCCGGGGCGGCTGCGCAAGCGGCGTCGGCCAGATTGTTATTGTCGATAACCATTTCCGCAAATAAGCGAACTTGAACGGTCATCACGGTGCCTGGCGGGTCAGCGGCAGGCGGCCCGTCGCAGCGGCGCAAAGGTGTCCGCAATGCAGGAATGGCAAGGCTTCGCGCGGCCTGCGGGGCACGATGGCCAGTGTCGCACACGCCGCTGCGCCGCATTGCAGCGCAACATGGACGTGCGCGAATGCGGTTTCGCGCCCGGATCTGTCACCCGTTCCCGGGTACAGCGCATTGCGTTGGCGGGCGGCCGTTGGCATTGAGGGGCGCAGCGCCCGACGGGGGTCTGGTCACGCCGCGCTGCAGTGGTAGAGCGTTTTCCACGCCCCACCCGCGCGGCATGATCGGGCGCGCCTGCGACGGCTTGGCGACGTTGGAGTCGGCGCAATCGACCGGGCACTGCCTGGGCAGATCGGTCGGCACGCTCAGTCTCGCCAAGGCCATTCGGCACCTTGCGCGCGGCAGCAGGCCTGCTGCATGCGGTCCCCCAGGCGGGGACGGGATCCACGTCCTCGCTTCCTGCCCGCAAGCCCGCGCAACCGCGGCGCGGCATGCGCGGGGCGGGACGACGACCCTAGTCGTCCTGCGCGGCGGCCTCGCGGCCTTGCTGGCGGATGATGGCTTCCTGCCGCGCGTCCTCGATCGAGGCGCGCACCGCGCGCACGTCGGCGCGACGGGTATCGAAGGTGAAGCGACCGGTGAGCGCGCTGTCCGGGCGTAGCGTGCCCTTCTCGTACAGCGCCCACATCTCCTCGCCGTAGTGGGTGGCGTTGAGCTCGGGCGCGAAGCGGCCCAGGCAGTCGCGCAGGTTGTGCACGTCGCGCAGCAGCATGGTGCGGGCGGCGTTGTTGCCGGCGGCGCTGACCACCTGCGGGAAATCGATCACCACCGGGCCGTCGGCGGCGACCAGCACGTTGTATTCGGACAGGTCGCCGTGCACCAGGCCCAGGCACAGCATCTTCACCACGTCGCCGACCAGCTGCGAGTGGAAGGCGCGCGCCTGCTCCGGTTCCAGTTCCACCTCGCCCAGCCGCGGCGCGCTCTGCCCGTCGGCATCAGTGACCAGGTCCATCAGCAGCACGCCGTGGAAGTAGCCGCGCGGCTGCGGCACGTGCACGCCGGCGTCCACCAGCTGGTACAGGGTGTTGGCCTCGGTGTCCTTCCACGCCGCTTCCTGCTCGCGGCGGCCGAACTTGCTGGCCTTGCCGATCGCCCGCGCCTGGCGGCTGCCGCGCACCTTGCGCCCTTCCTGGTACTGCACACGGGCCTGGAAGCTGCGCTGCGCCATGTCCTTGTAGACCTTGGCGCAAAGCACGTCGTCGCCGGCCTGGACGACGTAGACCGCAGCCTCCTTGCCGCTCTTGAGCGGGCGCAGCACGCCGTCGATGACGCCATCGTCGATCAGCGGCTGCAGGCTCGGGGGAATCTTCATCGGGTGCGGCGTACCTGGAGTGAGTCGCCGCGATTATGGCCCAAGGCTGGCGTGGTGCCCGGCCCGCCGGTGCGGCGTCGACCGTGTCGCCAACGCGCCGAAGGTACGCACGGCGCGGCTTGCGGCCTGTGCGACGAACGATTGGGCGGCGCGGCAGCGCCTGGCATTTGTCTACGACGGCCGCCGAGGTGTACCGCCGCGTTCAGCTACGGAAGTCGGCAGCGCGGGGCTTGTCGTGTTGAGTGCCGCGGGGTGCGCAAGCAGCGCCTGGGGCGGTGGTTGGACCGCCGTCCGAGTCCATCGCGTCGGGACTGAAGTCCTTCCCACAGAAGCGCGTCGCGCGTGGCGACGCTTCTGCACGCTCAGGCCTGCCGGCTTCAGGCTCGCCTCAGGCCAGCCCAGGCCGAGCCTCGCGCTGCCTCGGTTCCGGCTCAGGGCGAGGCAGCGACCTGGGCCTGGGCGTCGGCACCGCCGCCGAGCACCTGGTACAGGGTGACGCGGTTGCTGGCGTCCTGCAGGCGCAGCGCGATGAGCGCCTGCTGCGCGGCGAACAGCGAACGCTGCGCATCCAGCACCGGCAGGTGGCCGTCCAGGCCGGCGCGGTAGCGCGCGTCGGCCAGGGTGTAGCTGCGCTGGCTGGCGTCGACCAGGGCCTGCTGCGCGGTCAACTGCGCCTGCAGATGGTCGCGCGTGGCCAGGGCATCGGCCACTTCGGCGAAGGCCGACTGGATCGCCTTCTCGTACTGCGCCACGGCGATGTCCTTGCCGAGCTTGGAGGCGTCCAGCGAGGCCTTCAACGCGCCGGCGTGGAAGATCGGCGCGGTGATGCTGGGCACGAACGACCAGGTGCGGCTGCCGGCGGAGAACAGCGTGGACAGCGCATCGCTGCTGCGCCCGGTGGACGCGGTGAGGCTCAGCGACGGGAAGAACGCCGCGCGTGCGGCACCGATGTCGGCGTTGGCCGCCTGCAAGGTGTGCTCGGCGGCAAGCACGTCCGGGCGCTGCAGCAGCACCGCCGAGGACAGGTGCGCCGGCAGCGGCGCCAGCGCGACGCTGCCCTGCATGGCCTGCGCGGTCGGCAGCAGCGCCGCCTCCACCGGCGCGCCGACCAGCAGTTGCAGCGCATCGCGCGCCTGCGCCAGCTGGGTGGCGGCGCTGGCGACGGCGACGCGCGCCGACTCCACGCTGGTCTGCTGCTGCGCCAGGTCCAGCCCGGACGCGCTGCCGATGCTGTGCCGGCGCTCGGTCAGTTGCAGGGTCTGCGCCTGGCTGTCCAGGGTCTGCTGCGCCAGATCCAGTTGCGCCTGGTCCGCGCCCACGGTCAGCCACGCCGCGGCGACCTGGGCGACCAGGGTCAGGCGCACGTTGCGCTGGTTTTCCGCACTGGACAGCCAGTTCTGCAGGGCTTCCTGCTTGAGACTGCGCAGTTGCCCGAACAGATCCAGCTGCCAGCTGCTCAGCCCCACCTGCAGGGTGTCGCTGGTGCTGACCTGGGAGACGCCGTCGTCGTTGCTGGCGGCGCTGCTGCGGCCGCGGCTCATGCTGGCGTTGGCGTCGAACGAGGGCAACTGCGCGGCGCGCTGGAGGCGGTACTGCGCGCGCGCCTTGTCGATGGACAGCATCGCCACGCGCAGGTCGCGGTTGTTCTGCAAGGCCAGCGCGATGGTCTGGCGCAGCCGCGGATCCAGGAACACCTGCTGCCAGTCCGGCATCGCCAGGGTGTCGGTGGCGGCGCCCGCGGCGGGTGCCGCATCGACCGCCGCCAGGTCGGCCGGCACCGGCGCCGCCGGGCGCACGTAGGTGGGTGCCAGGGTGCAGCCGGACAGGGCCAGCAGCGTGGCCACCGCCACGCTCATGCGGGTCAGCGCGCTCATGCCTGCGTCTCCGGGTGGGCGACCGCCGGCCCCGGGAACATCCGGCGCACGATCACGTAGAACAGCGGCACGAAGAACAGGCCCAGGGTGATCGAGGCCAGCGTGCCACCGGTGACGCCGGTGCCCAGCGAGTGGCGCGCGGCCGAGCCGGCACCCTTGCTGAAGACCAGCGGCAGCACGCCGAGCAGGAACGCCAGCGAGGTCATCAGGATCGGCCGCAGACGCATCTGCACCGCGTGCAGGGTGGCGGCGAGCAGGCTTTCGCCGCGGTGCTCGAGGTCGCGCGCGAACTCGACGATCAGAATGCCGTTCTTCGCCGCCAGGCCCACCGTGGTCAGCAGACCGACCTGGAAGTAGACATCGTTCTCCAGCCCGCGCAGGGTCATCAGCAGCACCGCGCCGAACACGCCTACCGGCACCGCCAGCATCACCGCGAACGGGATCGACCAGCTCTCGTACAGCGCCACCAGGCACAGGAACACGAACAGCAGCGAGATCGCGTACAGCGCCGGTGCCTGATTGGCCGACAGCTTCTCCTGGTAGGCCATGTCCGACCACGCATAGCCGAAGCCGTGCGGCAGTTGCTTGCTCAGTTCGGCCATCGCGTCCATCGCCGCGCCGGAACTGACCCCGGGCACCGCCTGGCCGGTCAGCTCCATCGCCGACACGCCGTTGTAGCGCTCCAGCGCGGCCGGCGCGCTGGTCCAGTGCGAGCGGGTGAACGCCGACATCGGCACCATGTCGCCGCCGCCGTTGCGCACCGTCCAGCGGTCCAGGTCCTGCGGCGCCATGCGCGCGTCGGCATCGCCCTGCATGTAGACCTTCTTGATGCGGCCCTTGTAGATGAAGTTGTTGACGAAGTCGCCGCCGAGCGCGCTGTTGAGCGTGGCGTTGATGTCGCCCGGGTCCACGCCGAGCGCCTGCGCCTTGGCGTCGTCGATCTTGACCGCGTACACCGGCGCGTCTTCCAGGCTGGCGTAGCGCACGTTCATCAGCTTGGGATCGTGCTGGGCCAGCCGCAGCAGCTTGTCGCGCGCGGCGACCAGGGCGGCGTGGCCGGCGCCTTCATAGTCCATCAGCTCGAAGGTGAAACCGGAGGCGTCGCCCAGGCCGGTGATCGCCGGCGGCGAGGTCACGAACAGTTCCGCGTCCGGCACGTCGGCCAGCGCCTTGTTCAGATGGTCGGCGATGGTCGCCGCGTCGTCGTCGCGGTCGTCCCAGTCCTTCAGGCGCACGAAGGCCATGCCGACGTTCTGGCCGGCGCCGGTGACGCTGAAGCCGGCCGAGGACAGCACCGAGCGCACGCCCGGATCCTTCAGCGCGGCCTTGGTCAGCCGGTCGGTCACCGCCAGGGTCTGCTCCAGGGTGGAGCCGGCCGGCAGCTTGACCAGCACGTTGAGCATGCCCTCGTCCTCGTCGGGCAGGAACGCGCCCGGCAGGCGCCACAGCAGCAGGCCGGTGACCGCGATCAGCAGCGCATAGGCGACCAGGCCCAGCGCGCGCTTGCCCAGCACCCGCTCGACCAGCGTGCGGTAGCGCTCGGACAGATGCCGGAAGCGGGTGTTGAACCAGATGAAGAACCAGCCCAGGCGCCCGTGCGACCCGATCGGCGCCTCGCCCTGGTGCAGCGGCTTGAGGATGGTCACGCACAGCGCCGGGGTCAGGGTCATCGCCACCAACACCGACAGGATCATCGAGGCGGCGATGGTGATGGAGAACTGCCGGTAGATCACGCCGGTGACGCCGTTGAAGAACGCCATCGGCACGAACACCGCGGTCAGCACCAGCACGATGCCGACCAGGGCGCCACCGATCTGCTGCATCGAGCGCAGCGTCGCCTCCTTCGGCGGCAGGCCCTCCTGGCCCATCACCCGCTCCACGTTCTCCACCACCACGATGGCGTCGTCGACCAGCAGGCCGATCGCCAGCACCATCGCGAACATGGTCAGGGTGTTGATCGAGTAGCCGAACGCGGCGAGCACGCCGAAGGTGCCCATCAGCACCACCGGCACGGCGATGGTCGGGATCAGCGTGGCGCGCCAGTTCTGCAGGAACAGGTACATCACCGCGACCACCAGCAGCACCGCCTCGATCAGGGTGATGACCACTTCCTTGATCGAGGTGGTGACGAACGGCGTGGTGCTGAAGGCGATGTGGTAGTTGAAGCCGTGCGGCCAGTACTGCTTGAGTTCCTGCAGGCGCTGGTCGATGGCTTTGGAAGTTTCCACCGCGTTGGCGTCGGAGTTGAGCTCGATACCCAGCGAGGCCGAGGGCTTGCCGTTGAAGCGGGTGATGCTGTCGTAGGTTTCCGGGCCCAGGCCGATCCTGGCCACGTCCGACAGGTGCACGGCGGCGCCGCTGGCGTCGCTCTTGAGCACGATCGCGCCGAACTGCGCCGGGGTCTGCAGGCGGCTGCGGGTGGTCACGGTGGCGTCCAGGCGCTGCCCGCGCAGCGCCGGCTGGCCGCCGATCTCGCCGGCCGACACGTCGGTGTTCTGCGACTGCAGCGCGTTCTCCACGTCCGAGGGCATCAGCGCGTACTTGCGCAGCTTCTCCGGGTCCAGCCAGATGCGCATGGCGTATTCCGAGCCCATCGGCTGGATGTTGCCGACGCCGCTGACGCGGCTGATCTGGTCGTCGATGTTCGATTCCATGTAGTTGGCGACATCGAAGTTGTCCATGCTGCCGTCGTCGGAGGTGAACGCCACCACCTCGAACAGCGAGCCGCTGGACTTGGTGATGACCAGGCCGTTCTGCTGCACCGCCTGCGGCAACACCGACATCACCGACTGCAACTGGTTCTGCACCTGCACCTGCGCGGTGTCGGCGTTGGTGCCGGTCTCGAACACCAGGTTGACCTGCGCGGTGCCGTCCGAGGCGCTGGTGGAGGTCATGTACAGCAGATGGTCCAGGCTCTGCTGGGACTGCTCGATCAGCTGGGTGACGGTGTTCTCCACCGTCTGCGCAGAGGCGCCGGTGTAGGTGGCGCGCACGGTGATGGTGGGCGGCGCCATGTGCGGATAGCGTTCGACCGGCAGCCCATGGATGGCCAGCATGCCGATCAGGACGATGACGATGGCCATGACCCAGGCCACCACCGGGTGGTTGACGAAGAAGCGCGACATGCGGGAGTCCTCAGTCGGCCTGGGCGCCGTCGCCCGGCAGCGCCGGCGCGGCATCGAGCTGGGCGGTGGTGAGCGGATACGGCTGCGCCGGCTTGCCGAGTTCGGCGCGGCTGCCGTTGACCACGATCAGGCGCTCGCCCGGCTTGAGCCCGGATTCCACCAGCCAGTCGTGGCCGATGGCCTCGCCGGTGCGGATGTGCCGCTCCACCACCTTGTTCTGCGCGTCGAGCAGCTTCACGACGGGCTCGCCCTTGCTGTCGCGGGTCACCGCCTGCTGCGGCACCAGCACCGCGCCCTGGTCGGTGGCCATCGGCAGCACCGCGCGCAGGTACATGCCCGGCAACAGCAGGTGCTCGGGGTTGGGCACCACCGCGCGCAGGGTGACGTTGCCGGTGCCGGCGTTGACCTGGGTGCCGACGAATTCGAGGGTGCCGGCGTGCGGATAGGTGCTGCCGTCCTCCAGCCGCACCTGCACCTGCGCCTTGCCGTCGATGGCGTGGATCTGCCCGGCGTCGAGCTGCCGGCGCAGCGCCAGCATCTGCGTGCTGGACTGGGTGACGTCCAGGTAGATCGGGTCCAGCCGCTGGATGGTGGTCAGCGCCGCGTCCTGCGCGGCGGTGAGCAGCGCGCCGACGGTGTAGGCGGAGGTGCCGATGGTGCCGGAGATCGGCGCGGTGATGCGGGTGTAGTCGAGGTTGATGCGCGCCGCCTGCAGCGCCGCCTTGGCCGCGACCACCGCCGCCTCGTCCTGACGCAGCGCGGACACCGCGTCGTCGGCGTCCTGCTTGCTGGCCGCGTCCATGTCGGTGAGGCTGCGGGTGCGCTCGGCCTTGGGCCGCGCACTGGCCAGCGCCGCCTCGGCCTGCACCAGGTTGCCGCGGGCGATGTCGTAGGCGGCCTGGTACGGCGCCGGGTCGATCACGTACAGCGCCTGCCCGGCCTTGACCTCCTGGCCTTCCTGGAACAGGCGCTGGCGCAGCAACCCACTGACCTGCGGGCGCACGTCGGCGGTCTCGTAGGCCACGGTGCGGCCGGACAGGGTGCGCTCGACCGGCAGGGTGCGCGCGCCCAGGGTCAGCACCCCCACCCGCGGCGGCGGCGCGGCCGCCGGCTTGTCGCCGGAGCAGCCTCCGGCCACGGCAATGGCCAGCAATACGGCACAGCGAACGGGACGACGAGGCGCCTGGAAACGGTCGGACATGGGGAGTGCGGCTGGGAAGAAACGCGCAACGCTACTCCACGGATGTGTCGCATCGCACCATCCCTGTAACAGTGCGTTGTACGGGCTTCACCAAGGTCGGAGAAACGTCGGAAACCGGCACGCAGCGTCGCACCGGCGGACGGCCCCGTTCGTTCTATTACCGAACACAAATGCGATAATCGCCCATCTTGCCGACGTCGTTTCCCGCCGCGGCATGCCATCGTGCGCACGCCCGCCCGCGCTGCCGTCGTGACCGGCAGCGGACGCCACGCGCCTACCCTGCTGCAGAGGATCGAAATCGTGCAAACCCAATCGGATGTGTCGGCCGGCGGCCGGATCGTGCTGTGGAGCGTCGGCCTGCTGCTGGCCCTGATCGGGCTGGCGCTGCTGGTCGGCGGCATCCGCCTGGCCACGCTCGGCGGCAGCGTCTACTTCCTGGCGATGGGCGCGGCCTGCGTGGCCTCGGCGCTGCTGGTGCTGCGGCGGCGCCCGGCCGGTGCCTGGCTGTACGCGCTGGCCTTCGTGCTGAGCATAGCCTGGGCGTACTGGGACGCCGGCCTGGCGTTCTGGCCGCTGGTGTCGCGGCTGATGATGCCGGCGGTGCTGGCGCTGCTGGTCGCCCTGGTCTACCCGACCCTGCGCCGCGCCCGCGGCCTGCCCGGCGGCCGCGGCGCCTATGCGCTGGCGGCGGTGCTGGCGCTGGCCTGCGCCGGCGGCCTGGCCGGCATGTTCGTGCCGCATCCGCCGGTGGCCGCCAGCGGCCCCGGCCCGGCGCCGGTGCCGGTGATCCCGGCGCAGGCGCAGCGCGACTGGAGCCACTACGGCAACACCGCCGGCGGCAGCCGCTTCGCCGCGCTGGACCAGATCGGCCGTGGCAACGTCGGCCAGTTGCAGGTGGCCTGGACCTACCGCACCGGCGATGTCGCCCTCAGCGACGGCAACGGCGCCGAGGACCAGACCACCCCGCTGCAGATCGGCGAGACGCTGTACGTGTGCACCCCGCACAACAACGTCATCGCCCTGGACGCCAGCAGCGGCCGGCAACTGTGGAAGCACGAGATCAACGCGAAGTCCTCGGTCTGGCAGCGCTGCCGCGGCCTGGCCTACTTCGATGCCGATGCGCCGCTGGCCCAGCCCAGCGCCGCCAACGCCTCGCCGGTGGCGGCGGCGGTGCTGCCGGCCGGCGCCAACTGCCGGCGCCGCGTGCTGACCAACACCATTGACGCGCGGCTGATCGCGCTGGACGCGGACACCGGTGCGTTCTGCAGCGGCTTCGGCCAGAACGGCCAGGTCGACCTGAAGGCCGGCCTCGGCGCCGCGCCCGATCCGTTCTACCAGCTGACCTCGGCGCCGACCGTGGCCGGGACCACGGTGGTGGTGGGCGGCCGCGTCGCCGACAACGTGCAGGCCGACATGCCGGGCGGCGTGATCCGCGGCTTCGACGTGATCACCGGTGCGCAGCGCTGGGCCTTCGACCCGGGCAACCCGCAGGACACGCAGCCACCGGCCGCGGGCAAGACCTACGTGCGCAGCACGCCGAACGTGTGGGCGCCGATGTCCTACGACGCCGCGTCCAACACCGTGTTCCTGCCGATGGGCAGCCCGTCCACCGACCTGTACGGTGCCGAGCGCAGCGCGCTGGACCACCGCTTCGGCGCCTCGATCACCGCGCTGGACGCCAGCACCGGCCAGGTCAAATGGGTCTACCAGACCGTGCACAACGATCTGTGGGATTTCGACCTGCCGATGCAGCCGAGCCTGATCGACTTCCCGATGGCCGATGGCCGCAAGGTGCCGGCGCTGATCATCGGCACCAAGGCCGGCCAGTTGTACGTGCTCGACCGCGCCACCGGCAGGCCGCTGACCGAGGTTCGCGAGGTGCCGGTGAAGGCCGCCGACATCCCGCACGAACCGTATGCGCTGACCCAGCCGCTGTCGGTGGGCATGCCGCAGATCGGCACCAAGCACCTGACCGAAGCGGACATGTGGGGCGCCACCCTGCTGGACCAGATGCTGTGCCGCATCGCCTTCAAGAAGATGCGCTACGAGGGCCTGTACACCGCGCCCGGCACCGACGTGTCGCTGAGCTTCCCCGGCTCGCTGGGCGGCATGAACTGGGGCGGGCTGTCGGTCGATCCGGTGCACGACGTGGTGTTCGCCAACGACATGCGCCTGGGCCTGTGGGTGCAGATGATTCCGCAGAAGGCCGACAAGGCGGCCGCCTCCAGCGGCGGCGAGGCGGTCAACACCGGCATGGGCGCGGTGCCGCTGAAGGGCACGCCGTACGCGGTCAACAAGAACCGCTTCCTGTCGGCGCTGGGCATTCCCTGCCAAGCGCCGCCGTTCGGCACGCTGAGCGCGATCGACCTGAAGACCCGCAGCATCGCCTGGCAGGTGCCGGTGGGCACCGTGCAGGACACCGGCCCGCTCGGCTTCAAGATGCACCTGCCGATTCCGGTCGGCATGCCCACGCTGGGCGGTACCCTGGCCACGCAGAGCGGCCTGGTGTTCATCGCCGGCACCCAGGACTACTACCTGCGTGCCTTCGACAGCGGCACCGGCAAGGAACTGTGGAAGGCACGGTTGCCGGTCGGCAGCCAGGGCGGGCCGATGACCTACGTGTCGACCAAGAACGGCAAGCAGTACATCGTGATCACCGCCGGCGGCGCACGGCAGTCGCCGGACCGCGGCGACTACGTGATCGCCTACGCGCTGCCGGACGCCAAGTAGCAAGGCCTGCGCGCGGTGACACTGGACAGTGCAGCCACGTGTCCGTTGGGCCTCAGGCACGCCTCGTGCGGGTGCAACAGGTTGGCCGACACATCGCAGCCGCCAGCCGCCAGCCGCCAGCCGAACTCATTCAACCGCAGGAAACTGAAGCCCCTCTCCCCCCGGGAGAGGGGTTGGGGTGAGGGTACGTCGGCGAAGCCGCCGATCTAGGCGCCGGGCAGCGGCGCCGGTGGTGCGACGTAGGCCAGGTCGGCGCAGCAAGCGCCGTCAGGCGCAGTGTTCCCAGAAGCTGGATCAGACGCGCGTCCGCGCCGCCCTGCCCTCAACGCGACGGCTGCAGCCGCATCGTCAGCACCGCGGCAATGGCCACCAGCAGCGGCAGCGCCAGCACGTAGTACAGGTTGGCCGGCTGCCAGCCGGCGTCGACCAGCACGCCGACGGTCATCGGCGAGAGGATCGCGCCGACGCGGCCGATGCCGATCGCCCAGCCCAGGCCGGTGGTGCGCACGCTCGGCGCGAACACGATCGGCGCCAGCGCATACAGGCCGGCCATCGAGCCGAACAGCGCCGCACCGATCACGAAGGCCACCGGGAAGGCCAACTGCAGTTGCGTGCCGAGCGTGGCGAACGCCGCCATCCCCAGTGCGGCGATCAGGAAGCTGGCCGCGGTCAACCGCGGCAGCAAAAAGCGTGCGGCCAGGCCGCCGAACAAGGCGCCGCCGACGATGCCGCCCAGGTTCAGCAGCACCCCGCCGGTGACGCCCTGCTCGGCCGACAGCCCCGCTTGCACCAGCAGTTTCGGCGTCCAGCTCAGCACGAAATAGAAGGCGAACATGTGCATGAAGAAGCCCAGCGCGATCAGCACGCTGTTGCGGCGCAGGCGGGGAGTGAACAGCGCTGCGTAGCCCGCCTTCTCCTGCACCGGCGGCCGCGGCGGCAGGGCATCCAGGGTCGGTGCGCGCATGCGCGTCAGCAGCACGTTGAGCCGCGCCAGCGCATCCGGCGGGCGCCGGCTGAGCAGGAAGTCCAGCGATTCGGGCAGCAACGCCAGCACCACCGGGATGCACAGCAGCGACGCGAGTGCGCCGAACAGGAAGGCCGCATGCCAGCCCCAGCGTCCCAGCAGCATCGCGGCGATCAATCCGCCCAGCGTGGCGCCGATGGGATAGCCGGTGGCCTGCAGGGCTACCGCGGTGCTGCGCCATTTCGGGCTGGCGTATTCGGCGGTGATCACGCCGACGCCGGCGAGCATGCCGCCGATGCCGATGCCGGTGAACACGCGCAGCGCGGCCAGTTGCCAGATGTCCTGCGCCAGCGCCGAGGCGGCCATGCCGATGGTCAGGATCACCAGGCAGCACAGGATCATGCTGCGCCGGCCCCAGCGATCGGCCAGCGGCGCCAGCAGCAGCGAGCCCAGCGCCATGCCCACCAGCCCGGCGCTGAGTGCGATGCCCAACATTTTCCCGGACAGGCGCCAGGCCTCCGACACGTGCGGGGCGATGAACGCCATCACCATCACGTCGAACCCGTCGAGCATGTTCAACAGCACGCAGACCGCGATCGCCGTCCACTGGAACCCACTCATGCGGTCCAGGACGAGGGCGGTGGGCGGGGCGGCGGCATGGCTCATGGCAACACTCCTGCAGGAACGGCGAACGAGGACGGCAGCGTCGCGGGATTACTTGGGCGGCGCGGCGGCATGCAGCGCGTCGAGCGTCTGCCGCAAGCGTGCCGCGTCGATCTGCCCCGGCGCCGAGGCGGTGCCGAGCATGCCGAAGGTCAGGCTCTGCCCGAAGGTCGCGCCGGACAGCCGCGACACCGCGCCCAGCGGCCCCATCGCCATGGTCAGCAAGGGCTGGCCGCTGCGCTGGCGCATCTGCCAGGTGGCGTCGAGCAGGTGCAGCACGTCGCCCGGATCGCGCGGCATCACCGCGATCTTCAGCACGTCGGCGCCCAGCGCCTGCTGCCGCTGCAGCCGCGCCACGATCTCCGCCACCGGTGGAGTGGCGTGGAAGTCGTGGCTGGACATCACCACATACACGCCTTGGCGGTGCGCCTGCGCCACCAGCCGCCGCAGCACCGCCGGGTCGCGGAACATCTCCACGTCGAGCAGGTCGGCGAAGCGCGCGTCCAGCAGGC
This sequence comes from Xanthomonas protegens, assembly GCF_038442435.1. Classification (NCBI taxonomy): domain Bacteria; kingdom Pseudomonadati; phylum Pseudomonadota; class Gammaproteobacteria; order Lysobacterales; family Lysobacteraceae; genus Xanthomonas; species Xanthomonas protegens. Next base: position 67,652 of record NZ_JAQJCQ010000020.1, read on the forward strand.
GCGCGTACAGCGCGCCGTAGGCGGCATCGTCGATCGCCACCGCGCCGCCCTCGGCCTTGGTGCGGAAGGTCAGCAGCAGCGGCTTGCCATGCAACGCCTGCGCCAGGCGCGGCCCCAATGCCGCCAGCGCCGCCGCGTCGGTGGCGCCGTCCATCAGGTCGATGCGCCACTCGGCCAGGTCCGCATCCGGCGAGGCGGCGATGCGCTGCGCCTGCGCCAGCGCCTCCCCGGCGTCGTGCGCGGTGATCGGCACGATGATCTTGGGCAGGCCGGTGCCGATGTCGAGTCCGCGGATCTGCAGGACGTGCGGCGGTGGCGGCGGCGCGGCAGCGGGCGCTGCTGCTGGGGGCGCCGTGGAAGCGGCCTGCAGCGGCGAGGCCAGCAGCAGGCCGGCGCAGCACAGGAAGGTCAGTCGTCGTGGGAACAGGGGCATCGGGATTGGCCTGGGCAAGGAAACGCGCAGCGCGCGCTCAGAAGGTGAGCTTGACCTGCAACCCCACCGCCAGCGCGTTATCGGTGCGCGCATAGGCGAAGGTGCCGGGGTTGACGATGTACTGCACGTCCGGCCGCAGCAGCAGCCACGGCGTCAGTTGCGCGCTGTAGGACAGCTCGTAGAGTTCCTCGGCGGTGTCGAGCGCGAACACCGGCGCCTCCGGCGGCACGCCGGCATCGAGTAGCGCCGCGCGCCGCGCGTCGAGCAGGCGATGATTGATGTCGGCGCCGACGTAGCCCAGGGCGATGCGGTCCTGGCTGCGTCGGCCGATGCCCTGATAGACGCCGCCCAGCGCGTACCAGCGGGTGATCTGCGCGGTGGCGCGGTCGGACACCATGTACTGGGCGAAGCCGGTCAGGCCGCGGCCGCGCTCGCCGCCGGGCGAGTACAGCTTCTGTTTCACCAGCAGGTAGGCGCCGTCGCGGCCGGTGGTGGCGCGCGGATCCAGGCCCTTGCGCGGCACCCGCGAGGAGTCGTAGTAGCCGCCGAACTTGTAGGTGCCCGGATAGGCGCCACCGGCGCCCGGCGTCCAGGTGAGCTCGACGGGGAACAGCGAGCCGGTGGTGCCGCGCGCGGCCAGGTCGAACGCGGTGTGCACGTTGTTGTTGGTGCTCGGGTTGACCTGGAACCAGCCGACCCGCAGGTTCGTCGCCGGCGTCAGTTGCTGCGCCACCTCCGCGCCCCAGCGCGCGTTGGGATAGTTGTACCAGCCGCTGTTGCCGGACATCGCCAGCGGATGCGCGCAGAACGCGGCGTTGACGAAGTTGGTCAGCAGCGTGTGCGCGCCGAACTGATTGCCCATCGCGTAGAAGCCGGCCTTGATGTACGAGCGCCCGTCGTTGAAGCGGCGGTCGTAGCTCAGTTCGGTCAGCCGGGTGAACTGGCCGCCGTAGGCTTCCTGGATCGGGAAGCGGTTGCCGAGCAGGTCGGCCGAGGTGCTGCGGCCGCGGCGGTCGTTGACGGTCACGTGCAGCGCGCCGCCGCCCCAGCCGGCGAGTTTCGCCAGGTCCAGGTCCACGCCCAGCCGCACCTGCTGCGCATAGCGCGCGCCGCGCTCGCCGCGGCCGCCGTCGACCACGCCCATGGCTTCGCCGACGTAGTCGCCGCGCACGTTGACGCCGCGTTGCAACCAGTCGCTGCGCGTGCCGTCCCAGTCGCCGGTCAAGGTGCTGTGCGCCAGGTCGGTGGCGTCCTGCGCGGCGGCGACCGTAGGGACGAAGGCGACGGCGGCGGCCAGCAGCGACCAGGCCGGCACCGACGGCAGGCGTCGCAGCGCGCGAGCGCCAGCGGATGCAGCGCGGCTCACGGCGCCACCGCCAGCGGCGCGCTCAGCGGCGAGGTCGCGCCGTCGTCGCTGGTGACGGTGGCGGTGAGCGTGGCCAACGCCGCGCCGTCGCCCTCCAGCGGCAGCGCGAAGCGGCCCTGTCCCTGTGCGTCCACTTGCGCCTCGACGCGGCCCAGATAACGTTCGGCCTCGTCGTCGCCGGGCCGGCGGTTGCCGAACAGCTCCACCGTGTAGAGATGGCCGGGACGGCCGACGAAGCTGCCCTGCACCTGCGGCACGCCGGCGCCGCGCTCGATCGCGCGCAACTGCGGAGCGGCCTGGCCGAAGTTGGGCGGCGGTTGGCAACCGTCGGGCGCAGCAGCGCCGCAGATCGCCGCGCGCTTGCGCGGGTCGGGATCGACGCCGATGCCGCGCGAACCGACGAAGGGCGCATGCTCCAGGCCCGGCACGCCGAACACGATGGCGCCGCGCGGCTGGCCCGGGGCGCAGGCGCCGCCGGCGAAACAGCGTTCGATCTTCAGCCCATTGCCGGACAGCAGGTTGGCGCTGAACCGGTTGGGCTCGCTGCGCGGCTGCGGGCGTACCGCGATGCCGATGCCGTTGCCGGTCAGGCGGTTGCCCTCGATCAGGTTGTCGCGGCCGGTGACGCTGACTCCGATCGAATTGCCGGCGAAATCGTTGTCGGCGATGGTGTTGCGGTTGCCCCAGTTGATCTGCAGCCCGTCGGAATAGCGCTCGAACCGGTTGCGCAGCACGGTGTTGTCGTTGCCCCACAGGATCTCGATGCCCTGCGAGGGCTCGGGGTTGGCGTCGGTGGAGCGGAACACGTTGTCGGCCACCAGGTTCCAGGCCGCGCCGCGGGTCAGTTCCAGGCCGTCGCCGTTGTCGAGGAAGGTGTTGCGCTCGATGCGGTTGCGCACCGTGGTGGTGGCGGTGGACTGGCCGTTGCCGTCGTCGCCGGTCAGCATCACCCCGGCCCCGCCGTGGTTGGCGACGATGCGGTTGTCGCGCAGCACATTGTCGCTGGCGCGGTTGAGCAGCAAGCCGATGCAGAAGTTGCGGATCTCCAGGCCGCTCAGTTCCACGCCATGGGTATCGCGCAGTACCAGGCCGGGCAGCGTGGTGCTGCGCACGTTGGTGCCGAACTGGCCCTTTTCCGCGCCCGGGCAGGCGGCGGTGCCCTTGCCATGGATGTAGCCGGCACCGTCGATGGCGATGTACTGGCCGTCGTGCGCCCGCGCCAGGCCCACCACCTGCAGCGGCCCCTGCAGCGCCGGCAGCGGTACGCGCGGGCGGATCACGTACGGCGGCGCGCCCACCGCGGCGATCTCGATGCGGTAGCGGCCGGGCGCCTGGTTGGCGGTGGTGATCGCCCAACGCAGGGAACCGGGGGCGTCGTCGTCGGCGTAGCGGTCCACGGTGAGCACGCTGCGCTCCGGCGGCGCCGGCTCGGCCTGGTAGGCGCACACGGCACCGGGAAGCAGGGCCGCGAGCAGGGCCAGGCCGCGGGAAAACGCACGGGACATGCACCATCTCCAACAGAATCGGGACCGCACCGGCGGCGGGCAGCGCCGCGGCCGTCAGCGGGCACGCGTCGCGCGCTGCCAGGCGCCGGGACAGCGGCAACGCTAGTTTTATCGCACTGCACCATTCAAGTGCGAATATCGATTGTCGGTGCGTTTATCGCACAATCGCGTGCATCGCCCAGCCGCTCGGGCGCTCCACCGGCGGCAGCCGGCGCCAGGCGCCGCGCTATCATCGGCGCCCGCGTGGCCGCCGGCCGCCCACCGCCGGAGAGCAGCATGTCCCCGATCCGCCCCTACCTCGACACGACTCCGCAGCTGGGCGCGCGCGTCTATGTCGACCCGGCCTGCACCGTGATCGGCGACGTGGTGCTGGAGGACGACGTGTCGGTATGGCCGGGCACGGTGATCCGCGGCGACGTCAACTACGTGCGCATCGGCGCGCGCAGCAACATCCAGGACGGCACCATCATCCACGTCAGCCACCACAGCCCGTTCAACGCGGCCGGCTACCCGACCCTGATCGGCGCGGACGTGACCGTGGGCCACGGCACCATCATCCATGCCTGCACCATCGAGGACCTGTGCCTGATCGGCATGGGCGCCTGCATCCTCGACGGCGCCACGGTGAAGAAATACGGCTTCGTCGGTGCCGGTGCGGTGGTTGGCCCGGGCAAGACCGTCGGCGAGGGCGAGCTGTGGCTGGGCAATCCCGCGCGCAAGGCGCGCATGCTCAGCGACAAGGAGATCGAAAGCCTGCACTACTCGGCGCAGCACTACGTGCGGCTGAAGGACCGCTATCTGGCCGCGGCCGCTACAGCGCCGCAGTAGGCGCCGCCGCTACTCGGCCGCCAACGCCAGCAGTGCACGGCCGATCGGGCGCGGCGCCTCGCTGCGCAGCACCACGCTGGTGGTCACCGCACCGAAGCGCCCCAGGGCGTCGATGACCGGCTCCAGCTGCGCCGGCGCGGGCACCAGCACGCGCAGCACGAAGCAGTCCTCGCCGGTGACCCGATGCACGTCCAGCACCTGCGGCATCTGCGCGAACAGCGCCAGGCACGCGCCGATCTGCGCATGCGTGGTGCGCAGGCGGACGATGGCCGAGGTCGCCAGGCCCAGCGCGCGCGGGTCGACCCGGGCGGTATAGCCGGTGATCACGCCCTGCTCCTCGAGCCGGCGCACACGTTCGGACATGGCCGGCTGCGACAGCCCGATGCGCCGCCCCAGCGCCGCCAGGGCGATGCGCCCGTCGCACTGCAGCGCCTCCAGGATCGCGTAGTCCAGGGCATCGCCCCGCCAGGTCTTCGCCGCCACTCGCCTCGCCCCTCGTCACGCACCGTGGATTCATCGGAAAAACGCCGCATCGGCCGATGCATCGCCATGGCGATGCCGGACAGGCAGCGCGACACTCCTGCTTTCTTCGACGGAGCGTAGCGCATGCAGGACGTGGTGATCGTGCCGGGCATCGGCGACTCGGGACCGGAACACTGGCAAACCCTCTGGCAGCGGCACGACCCGCGCATGCGCCGGCTGCAACCGGTGTCGTTCGCGCATCCGCAGCTGCACGACTGGCTGCATGCGCTCGACCGCTGCGTACAGCACTGCGCCACGCCGCCGCTGCTGGTCGCGCATAGCCTGGGCTGCCTGCTGGTCGCGCATTGGGCCGCGCGTGCCGACCGTCTGCCGCGCGGCGCCTTCCTGGTCGCGGTGCCCGACCCGGACAGCGCCGCGTTCCCGCATGCGCACGCCGCCAGTTTCGTCCCGGTGCCGGCGGCGCCGCTGCGGTTTCCCAGCCTGATCCTGGCAAGCAGCGACGATCCGTACGCCACGCTGTCCTACAGCCGCCGCTGCGCGTCCGACTGGGGCAGCGGACTGGCCGAACTCGACCGCCTGGGACATCTCAATGCGGACAGCGGCCTGGGCGCATGGCCGCACGGCGCGCAGTTGCTGGCCGCTTTCGACGCCGGCCTCGGACCTGCACCGGCCTCACCCGTCTGAGCGCTGCCGGTGCATCGCCGGCAGCACGCCGCGCGGCGCCGTGGACCGGCAAACGGGCGCGCGTGACTGGCGCGCCATGCACGCTTGCGCGACACTAGGCACCTCTGGCGTGGGGACGCCACCGAACGAATGGAATCGCCGATGATCAAGATCTCGCTGCGCGGCCTGCTGGCCGCTTTTTTCTGCGCGCTGTGCGCCACCGCCGGCCCGGCCCTGGCCCAGGACAGCGGCCCGGACATGACCGCCGAGCAGTTCGTCGGCTCGCTGCATTTCCGCGACGGGCATATCGAACTGCCGCAGGCCAAGGTGCATTTCGACCTCGGCCCGGCGTTCCGCTTTCTGGACAAGGCCGACGCGCGCAGGGTGCTGGAGAGCTACTGGGGCAACCCGCCAGACGACGACGTGCTGGGCCTGATCGTGCCGCGCCAGCCCGCGCTCGACGAGAAGGGCAGCTGGGCGGTGGTCGTCACCTACTCCGATGACGGCTACGTGTCAGACGAGGACGCCAGCAAGATCGACTACCAGGCCATGCTCAAGGACATGCAGGAGGAGACGCGCGAGTCCAACGCGCAGCGCAAGAAGGCCGGCTACGAGCAGGTCGACCTGATCGGCTGGGCGGTGCCGCCGCGCTACGACACCGGCAGCAAGAAGCTGTACTGGGCGCGCGAACTGGCGTTCGCCGGCGAGCACGAGCACACCCTCAACTACGACATCCGCGTGCTCGGCCGGCATGGCTACCTCAGCCTCAATGCGGTCTCGGGCATGGGCGAACTGGCGCAGGTGCGCGAGGGCATGCAGCAGTTGCTGCCGATGGCCGAGTTCGACAGCGGCGCCCGCTATGCCGACCACAACCCGTCCACCGACAAGATCGCCAGCTACGGCCTGGCCACGCTGATCGGCGGGGGCCTGGCGGCCAAGGCCGGCCTGTTCGCCAAGCTGGGCCTGTTGTTGGCCAAGGCCTGGAAGCTGCTGCTGGTCGGCCTGATGGCGCTGGTCGCCGGCGTGCGCAAGCTGTTCTCCGGGCGCCAGCGCGACGGCGGCACGGTACGCTGATCGACGCCGCCGGCGTGCTGGGCAATTCACGCCACGCCGGCTAAAGTGCCGCTTCGGAGCAGGACGCAGTCGAGAGCAGCATGCCGCCACAGGCAGCCGGCCGAACGGAAGGACGGCCTCCCCACATCGCAGGTGCCCGTGTCCGCCGCACCACTTGGCGGCGGTAAGCGGCATGCTCGATACCTACCGCGAAGTCATCACCCCCGAGGGCGTGCCGCTGCATCTGCCGGCCGCCGGTGCGGTGCCGCGCGCGCTGGCCTGGCTGATCGACCTGGCGCTGCGCTTCGCCCTGCTCACCGCCATGGGCATGTTCCTCGGCCTGCTCGGCGGCCTCGGCCAGGGCCTGTACCTGGTGGCGATGTTCCTGGTGTTCTGGGCGTACCCGATCGTGCTGGAGGGCTGGCGCGGCCGGACCCTGGGCAAGCAGGCGCTGGGCCTGCGCGTGGTGGCGCGCAACGGTGCGCCGGTGGGCTGGATGGCCGCGATCACCCGCAACCTGCTGCGCACCGTGGACATGTTGCCGTTCGGCTATGCCGTCGGCCTGATCGCCTGCCTGTTCGACACCCATTCGCGGCGCCTGGGCGACCTGGTCGCCGGCACGCTGGTGGTGCACCAGCCGCCGCGCGAGGATGAGGCGCTGCCGCCGATCGCCAGCGCGCTCGCGCCGCCGCGGCCGCTGCTGCCGGCCGAACAGTCTGCGCTGATCGCCTTCGCCGAGCGCGCGCCGCGGCTCACCCCGGAGCGGCAACTGGAACTGGCCGCACTGGCGCAGCCGCTGACCGACACGCCGGGCCAGGCCGGGGTGCTGCGCCTGTACGCGATGGCCAACTGGCTGCTGGGCCGCCGATGAAACAGGAACAGTTCGTCCTCCGCCATCAGCAGGAATGGCAGGTGTTCGAGGCCTGGCTGCAGCGCAGCGCGCGCACGTCGGCGCCGAACAAGGCCGGTGCCGCCAGCGACGCCAGCGAGACCGCCGCGCCGCCGATCCCGAGTCCAGGCCAGCCGACGCCGCTCGCCGACGAGGACATGCCGGCGCGCTACCGGCGCGTGTGCCACCAGCTGGCGCTGGCGCGCAGGCGCGGCTACAGCCCGCAGGTCACCGCGCGCCTGCAGCATCTGATGCAGCAGGGCCACACCGTCCTGTACCGGGCGCCGCGGCCACGCTGGCGGCGCGCGGCGGAATTCCTGTTCGCCGAATTCCCGCAGCTGGTGCGCAGCCAGGCCGGCTACATGGCGGCGGCCACCGCGCTGTTCGTGGTGCCGCTGGTGACCATCTTCGTGCTGTTGCAGTTCTGTCCGGAACTGATCCACGGGTTGATGGACCCGATGCAGGTCACCCAGGTCGAGCGCATGTACGACCCGGCCGCCAGCGCACAGAGGCTGGGCCGCGACAGCGGCACCGATTGGCAGATGTTCGGCCACTACATCATGAACAACATCAGCATCGGCCTGCGCACGTTCGCCAGTGGCCTGCTGGCGGGACTGGGCACGGTGCTGGTGCTGCTGTTCAACGGCATCACCATCGGCGCGGTGGCCGGGCACCTGCACCAGATCGGCTACGGCGTCACCTTCTGGCGCTTCGTTGCCGGGCATGCGCCGTTCGAACTGACCGCGATCGTGATCGCCGGCGGCGCCGGTCTGCAGCTCGGCCTGAAGGTGCTGGCGCCGGGACGGCGGCGGCGCATCGATGCGCTGGTGGAAGGCGGCAAGATCGGCGCGCGGCTGTGCCTGGGCGTGGCCGCGATGCTGCTGGTGGCCGCTTTCATCGAGGCGTTCTGGTCGTCCATCGCGACCGTGCCGGCGTGGGTCAAGTACAGCGTGTCGGCGACGCTCTGGACGCTGGTGCTGGCGTGGCTGTGGCGCGGCGGGCGCGGCCGCGCGGAGGCCATCGATGCGGATTGAGCGCCTGGACGTGGTGCTGCGCGCACGCTCGGCCTGGGAAGCGATGGAACTGGGCAGCGCCCTGGTCCGCCGCCACGCCGGGGCGATCTGGAAGCCGTGGCTGCTGGTCACCCTGCCGCTGTTCGCCGTGCTCAACCTCGGCGCCTGGGCGATCGATGCGCTGTGGCTGGCACCGCTGCTGCTGTGGTGGCTGAAGCCGGTGCTGGACCGGATCCCGCTGTTCGTGATCTCGCGTGCGGTGTTCGGCGACGTGCCGCGCGTGCGCGACACCGTGCGCGCGCAGGGCGCCTGGGGCTGGCGCACCCTGATCGGCTACCTGACCTGGCGTCGGTTGAGTCCTGCGCGCAGCGTGTTCATGCCGCTGGAATTGCTGGAAGGCGCGAGCGCCAGCCAGCAGCGCGAGCGCCGCCGCACCCTGGGCGGGGCGATCTACGGCCATGCGCTGCTGATGGCCAGCGTCTTCGCCACGTTCGAGGGCATGCTCAGCCTGGCCTGCATCGCCACGATCTTCCTGTTCGTGCCCATCGACCTGCTGCCGGAAACCGCGCGCGCGGCCTGGTCGCTGATCGGCCAGCAGACCCCGGTGTGGGCGGACATCGGCTTCAATGCCATCGCCTGGCTGGCGATGACCCTGATCGAACCGTTCTTCGTCGGCGCCGGCTTCGGCCTGTACCTCAACCGGCGCACCCAGCTCGAAGCCTGGGACGTGGAAATGGCGCTGCGGCGGATGGCCGCGCGCCTGCGCGCCGCCGCGCCGCTGGCGGTGCTGTGCGTGGCCCTGCTCGCCGCGCCGGCCGTGGCGCTGCGTGCGCAGCCGGCGGCCGACGACACGGCGGTGCAGACGGCGGCGGAGCAGGATGCTCCCGCCGACGCCAGCCGCGATGACGGGACCGATGCCGACGCGGACACTGACGATGATGCGGATGCGGATGCCGACACCGACAGCAAGTCCGCTGCCGACAGCCACCACCACGGCACGCGCCCGGTCCCGCTGGATGAGGTGTTCGACACCGTTCCCGCCGCCGATGCGCGCTTCACCCGCGCCGCCGACCGCGCCTACGCCGATCCGCTGCTGACCGCCAAGCGCACCATCGGCTACTGGAAAAAGCGCAATCCCGACGAACCGCCCAAGCCGGACGACAAGCAGCAAGACCTCACCGCGTTCGGCAAATGGATGAAGGCCGCCGCCCAGGCCATCGCGTTCGTCGGCAAGTGGGGCATGTGGGTGCTGGCGGGCATCCTGCTGCTGGTGCTGCTGCTGACCGCCAGGCACTGGCTGCCGTGGATGCGCGGCACCGGGCGCCGGCGTGCAACGGTGGCGACGGCACCGGAGCACACGCCGGTGCTGGCGCCGCAACCGCTGCCGGACGACGTGGCGACGGTGGCACGACGCGCCTGGCGCGAAGGCCGCCACCGCGACGCGCTGGCGCTGCTGTACCGGGCCAGCGTGGCGACGCTGTGCGAGCGCGCCGACCTGGTGCTGCCGCCCAGCGCCACCGAGGCGCAGTGCCTGCGCGCCGCGCAACGCCTGCCCGATGACACCGACCGCAGCCTGTTCGCGCGCATGGTGCGGGTCTGGCAGCACGCCGCCTATGCAGGCCGGCTGCCCGAGGACAGCGCCTTCGGCGCGCTGGTGGACGACCTGCAGCGCCAGTTCCGGTGGCAGGCATGAACAGCGGCACGCGCAATGCGCTGATCTTCCTGGTCGGCCTGCTGCTGGTCAGCGTCGGCGCGGCCTGGTTCTTCGGCCGCTACGAACGCGCCGAGCGGGAGATCGTGCTGCCGCCGCGCGGCGAGGCGGCTTACAACCCGTTGTACGCGCTGCGCCAGACCCTGCGCGCCGACGGCGTGCGCGCCGAGTCGCGGCAACGCCTGGACCTGGAGGCGATGCGCCTGCGCCCGCACGACAGCGTGGTGCTGTACGGCGACCCACGCATGCTCGGCAAGGCCGACGGCGACGCCTTGCTGGACTGGGTGGAGCATGGCGGACATCTGGTGCTGCGCACGCCCACCGCGGAGGTCAAGCGCGGCGACGTGCCGATCCTGGAAGCGCTGGACATCACCGTCGAGGCGCGCAGCCCGGACGACTGCCTGGTCATGGCGGTGCCGGGCGCGGCGCCGCAGAAGGTGTTCTGCGACGGTCGCCGCTTCCACATCGACCCGGATACGCCCGACAACTGGTGGAGCGGCGAGGACGACGACTTCGTGTTCGCGCGCGTGCCCTACGGCGACGGCAGCGTGGACGTGCTGTCGGAGCTGGATTTCCTCGAGAACCAGGACGACCGGCTCGGCAAGATGTTCGAGGGCTCGCCGATGGAAGACGATCCGGTGCTGCGCAGCGGCGGGCTGCGCGAGGCCGGCAACCGCCTGCTGGCACGGCAGGTGCTGGGGCCGAACTACGGCCAGGGCACCATCCACCTGATCTATTCGGCCGAACTGCCATCGCTGTGGCGCACCCTGTTCACCCGCGGCTGGCCGGCCTGGCTGCCTGCGCTGCTGGTCCTGCTGGCCTGGCTGTGGTCGCGCATTCAGCGTTTCGGGCCGCTGCTGGCGCCGCCGGCCGAGGATCGCCGTTCGCTGCTGGAACACGTGCGCGCCAGCGGCGAACACCTGCTGCGCTACGGCCGCGCCGACCTGCTGCACGCGGCGGTACGCGAGGCGTTCCTGGCGCGGCTGCGCCGACGCGCGCCGATCGCCGCCGCGCTGGAGGGCCCAGCCCAGGCCGCCGCCATCGCCGACCGCCTGCAGTTGCCGGTGGCGCAGGTCGAACAGGCGCTGCAACCGCCGCCGCCCAACCAACCCGCCGCCTTGCGCGAGCGCATCCGCCTCCTCGTCCAGATGAGAAACCAGTTATGACCACCGCCTCCTCCGACGCCGTCGCGCCGCTCGCCGGCCCTGCCCTGATCGAACGCGCCGAGGCGATCCGCGCCGCGGTCGGCCACGCCTTCATCGGCCAGCCGGACGTGCTGGAGCAGATCCTGATCGCGCTGCTGGCCGGCGGGCATGTGCTGATCGAGGGCGTGCCCGGCCTCGGCAAGACCCTGCTGGTGCGCGCGCTGGCGCAGGCCCTGGAACTGAACTACGCACGCGTGCAGTTCACCCCGGACCTGATGCCCAGCGACGTCAGCGGCCACGCCGTGTACGACCCCAAGACCGAGAGCTTCAAGATCCGCCGCGGCCCGGTGTTCACCCACTTGCTGCTGGCCGACGAGATCAACCGCGCCCCGGCCAAGACCCAGTCGGCACTGCTGGAAGTGATGCAGGAAGGCCAGGTCACCATCGAAGGCACGGCCTTCCCGCTGGCGCCGCCGTTCCTGGCGCTGGCCACGCAGAACCCGGTCGAGCAGGAGGGCACCTACCCGTTGCCGGAAGCGCAGCTGGACCGCTTCCTGCTGAAGATCCTGATCGACTACCCGCAACTGGAAGACGAGGCGCGCATGGTCGCCGCGGTCACCAGCGGGCGCAGCGCCGGCGACTTCGACCTGTCGCAGGTGCCGCGCGTGCTCGGCGCCGAGGACGTGGTGGCGATGCAGGCCGGCACCGCGGCCATCGCCGTCGACCCGCAGGTCATCGACTACGCCGTGCGCATCGTCGCCGCCACCCGCCGCTGGCCCGGCATTGCGCTTGGCGCCGGCCCGCGCGGCAGCATCGCCCTGGTCCGCGCGGCGCGCGCGCAGGCCGTGCTGTCCGGCCGCGACTTCGTCATCCCCGACGACATCCGCGACGTGGCCAAGCCGGCCCTGCGCCACCGCATCGCCCTGGCCCCGGAACTGCAGATCGAAGGCCAGAGCGCCGACGACGCCCTCGGTGGGTTGCTGGCCAAGGTGGAGGCGCCGCGGAAATGAGCGGGGAGTGGGGAGTCGGGATTGGGGATTGGCAACAGCGGAGCGCTGCGGCGGCGCGTGCCGCTGACCGCATCGCAGCGTCTTGGTTGATCCGCTATACCGCGCTCCCTGTAACCCGACGCCGCTTCTCAACCACACGGCGCTGCAGACCCCATTGCGCGCCTTTACGAATCCCCACTCCCCACTCCCCAATCCCGGCCACCCAATGAGACCCGCCCCGCTCCTGCTGGCCCTGCTCGCGCTGTGGGCGCTGTACGGCCTGGCCGTGGCGCTGGGCTGGCTGCCGCTGTGGAGCTGGCAGGCGGTGGCGGCGGGCATCGCCCTGGTCGCGGCGCTGGATGCGTGGCGGCTGTGGCGCCGGCCGACGCCGCAGGTGCGCCGCGAGCTGCCCGAAGCGCTGCCGCTGGGTGTGCAGCGCGACGTGGTGCTGCACCTGGACAGCGCGCAGCGCCAGCGCGTGGACCTGTTCGACCTGGTGCCCAGCGGCTGGGAGTTGCAGGGCCTGCCACAACGCATGACCCTGCCCGCCGCGCATCAGACCCAGGTGCGCTATCGACTGCGTCCGACCGCACGCGGCCGCTTCGTCTTCGACGGCACCCACCTGCGCCTGCATGCGCCCTGGCGCCTGTGGTGGCAGCAGCGCCTGGCCGGGTCTGCACAGACCGTGCGCGTGTATCCGAACTTCGCGCCGCTGACCCGCTTCGCCCTGTTCAGCGCCGAACAGGCCTCGCGCCTGGTCGGCGCGCACCTGAAGCGGCGCCGCGGCGAAGGCACCGACTTCCACCAGATGCGCGAGTATCGGGTCGGCGACAGCCTGCGCCAGATCGACTGGAAGGCGACCTCGCGCGCACGCAAGCTGATCTCGCGCGAGTACCAGGACGAGAAGAACCAGCAGTTGCTGATGCTGATCGACACCGGGCGGCGCATGCTGGCCAGCGAGCGTGGCCTGTCGCACTTCGACCATGTGCTCAACGCGTCGTTGGTGGTGTCGTACCTGGCGCTGCGCCAGGGCGACGCGGTGGGCATGATGGCCAGCGGCGGCGACGCGCGCTGGGTGGCGCCGCAACGCGGCATGGCCACCGTCGACGTGCTGCTGCGCGCCAGCTACGACCTGCAGCCGCAGCCGGTGGCCACCGATTACCTGACCGCCGCCACCGAACTGTCGCTGCGCCAGCGCCGCCGCGCGCTGGTGATGCTGGTCAGCAACGTGCGCGACGAGGACATCGAAGACCTGCTGGCCGCCGTGCGCCTGCTGCAGCGCCGCCACCTGGTGTGCGTGGCCAGCCTGCGCGAGCGCGAACTGGACCAGGCGCTGGCGGAGGACGTGCACGAGCTGCCGCAGGCGGTGCAGGCCGGCGCAGTGGCGCGCTACCTGCAGCAACGCAGCGCCGCGCACGACGCACTGCGCAGCCACGGCGTGATGGTGCTCGACGTCACCGGCGAGGAACTGCCCGCCGCGCTGATCGAGCGCTACCTGGCGGTGAAGCGGGACGGGTTGCTGTAGCGCGGTGCGGCGGCGCCGCCGCACCGCTCCCCCGCGCC
>NZ_JAQJCQ010000021.1:0-71154 GCF_038442435.1 Xanthomonas protegens
GCGGCTTCAGCCGCGAGGGGCGTTATCGGTAATGCCCTCGCGGCTGAAGCCGCTCCTACGAAAACATCGCGTGACAGCGATGTTTCTTTTACGAATCCCCACTCCCCACTCCCCACTCCCGAATCCCCAACCACAATGAGCTCGTCCCTGCTCGAACAACTGATCGATGCGTTCCGCGTGTTGCCTGGCGTCGGCCAGAAGACCGCGCAGCGCATGGCGTATCACGTGCTCGAGCGCGAGCGCGAAGGCGGGCAGCGGCTGGCCGAGCGCTTGCACGAGGCCATCGAGCGCATCGGCCATTGCGCGCAGTGCCGTGATTTCAGCGAGACCGAGCTCTGCGCGATCTGCGCCAGTCCCGCGCGCGACCGCCAGCAGCTGTGCGCGGTGGAATCGCCGGCCGACCGGTTGGCGATCGAGCACGCCACCGGTTACCGCGGGCTGTACTTCATCCTGCAGGGCCGGCTGTCGCCGCTGGACGGGATCGGCCCGCGCGAACTGGGCCTGGATCGGCTGGCCGCGCGGTTGGCGCAAGGCGAGGTGGCCGAGCTGATCATCGCCACCAACTCCACGGTCGAAGGCGAGGCCACCGCGCATTACCTGGCGCAACTGGCGCGCCAGCATGGCGTGCGGCCGAGCCGGCTGGCGCAGGGCCTGCCGCTGGGTGGGGAACTGGAGTACGTGGATCGCGGCACGCTGTCGCATGCCTTCGGCAGCCGCAGCGAAGTGCCGCGCACCGGCACCGGCGAGTAACCGCCGCACTCGGCTGCGGCGCGACGCCGAATTGGGCTATAACGGCGGCCCCTTCTTTCGTTCCGGGCGCGCTCCATGGACACCATCTTCGGCAAGATCATCCGTCGCGAAATTCCGGCCAGCATCGTCTACGAGGACGATGCCGTGCTCGGCTTCAAGGACATCGCGCCGCAGGCGCCGGTGCATGTGCTCTTCATCCCCAAGCAGGTGGAGATCCCGACCCTGGACGACCTGGCGCCGGAGCAGGCGACCCTGGTCGGCCGGCTGGTGCTGGCCGCGGCCAGCTATGCGCGCGAGCAGGGCCTGGCCCAGGACGGCTACCGGGTGGTGATCAACTGCCGCGAGCACGCCGGGCAGACCGTGTTCCATCTGCACCTGCATCTGCTCGCCGGTGCGCCGCTGGGGCGCTTCGGTACGCCCTGAGCAGCGGCGGGCGCGAACGTGCAGGCATAAAAAAACGCCGCTGGATCAGCGGCGTTTTTCGTTGTTGCTGACGCGGCAGGCTTACCACCAGCCCCAGCGCGGACCCCACGGGCCCCACGGGCCGCCCCAGGGGCCGTACGGGTAGGCGGGTACCACTTCGACCTGGCGCACCACCGGCCACAGGTAGACCACGTCCGCGTCCATCTTCGGCAGGCGGTAGTCGTACTCGCCGATGCGGGTGTTGTCGTAGCCGGACACGTGGCCGATGAAGGTCACCTCGCGGCCGGGCTCGAACACCGCCGGGTCGTAGAAGCCGGCGCGGCAGGCGATGAAGCGGCCATCGCTGGCGTCGGCGGCATCGCTGTCCGGGCGGCCGCTGGCATTGAGCGGGCGCGACAGCATCTGGAAGCAGGTCTGGCCCTGGCCGGGCGTGGTCTTGATGATCTTGCCGCCCCAGCGCACCGGCGCGCCGGCCTGCTGGCCGGCGACCGAGTCGCGCGGGCTGACGGGCGCGAACTGGCCCTGCAGCGGCTTGGGGGCGGTGGCGCAGGCGCCGAGCGCCAACGCAGCGATCACGGGGAACAGCAGGCGAATCTTCATCGGGATGCTCCAGTGGGCGGACGGTGCCTGCGCAGGTCGCGCAACAATGAAGCGCTGTCCGAATCAGCGCCAGCGTAGCGCGCATCGGCGAAACGCCGGCTGAGCGGAATCAGGCCCGCATCGCCGGTTTCCCGCTGTACGCGCGCCGCCCACGCCAGGGCCGGTTCGTGCGGGTCACGGCCCAGCCCACGCCGGGCGTAGCGCCGGCCCAGCGCCCGCCAGGCCCGCAGCAGCGGATCGCGTTCGCGCTCGCCGCGGGCGAGCCACCAGGCCATCGCACCCAGCAGCAATACCGCGAACCCGGCGAACAGGGCCACCAATTGGCCGGGATCCAGCTTCGGCACGCCGAATTGACTGAGCAGGCGCTGCTGGCGGTTGGCGTCGAAGGACAGCACCAGGTCGTTCCAGCCGCGTCGTGCCCAGTCGGCGAGGTCGCGCCAGCGCCAGTCTGCGGCGCCGCCCTGCGCGCCGGCATCGCTGTCCAGGCGGTCTTCCAGGGTGTCGTAGATGCGTTCCGGCGCCACCGCCGCGGTCGGGTCCACCCGCACCCAGCCGCGTTGCGGCAGCCACACCTCGGCCCAGGCGTGTGCGTCCATGCGCCGCACCACCCAGTAGTCGCCGAACGCATTGCGGGTGCCGCCGGCATAGCCGGTGACCACGCGCGCAGGAATGCCGGCGCCGCGCATCAGCACCACGAACGCCGAGCTGAAGTGCTGGCAGAACCCGGCCTTCTGCTGGAACAGGAACTCGTCCACGCCGTCGCGGCCGGGCAGCGGCGTCTCCAGGGTGTAGGCGAAGTCGCGGCGGATCCATTGCAGGGCGCGGGCGACGATCGCCGCATCGTCGGCGCCGGCCTGCTGCCGCCACTGCCGGGCCAGCGCCAGGGTGCGCGGGTTGTAGCCGGGCGGCAGCGCCAGCGCGCGCTGCCGTTGCGCCGGCGCGAGATCGGCCTCGACCCGCTGCGGCAGCGCTGACCGCAGACGCCAGCGGGTCAGCGCGCTGAGCGGGCGCTCGGTCTGCAACACGGCGTCGGCCGTCAGCCGGGTGCCGGCCGGTGCCTGCCGCGGCAGGTCCAGGGCGACCAGTTGCCGGCGGTCGGTCGGCTCCACCTCGAGCTGGTAGTCCCAGCCGCCGGGTGCGAGCTGGATCGGCGGTGCCGGCGCGAAGACGTTGTCGCGCTGCGCACGCCAGGTGCGGCCGTCGAAATCCCACAGCACCGGGCCGCGCCAGTAGCGCTGTGCCGGTGCCGGCACCGGGCCGAAAAACTGCACACGCAATGCGGGGGTGTCGTCGGCCAGCAGGTCCAGCCACTGCCCCGGACTCATCGTGTCCGACAGGCCGGGACGGCCCAGCGCACGTTCCGGTACGCCCCACAGCGGCGAGCCCAGCCGCGGGAACAGCCAGAACGCGGCCAGCGCCAGCGGCAGGCCCAACGCGAGCAGACGGCCGACGCCGCGCAACTGCCCGCGCAGCGGGCGCTGCGCGCTATGCCCTTCCTGGTCGGCCAGGCGCTGCATGCACAGCAGTGCCGCGATCACCGCGGCCAGCCCCAGCGCCATCGTCACCGGCCCCTGGTCGAGCAGGAAGGCGGCGAACGGGGCGAACAGGGCGAAGCCGAGCAGGCTGCGCGCATCGCGCAGGCTCCTCAGTTCCGAGGGCTTGATCGCCAGCATCGCCGCCAGCAGTGCGCAGCCGGTATCGCGGCCGAAGCGCAGGCCGACCTGCCAGTACAGCGCCGCGAGCATCACCGCGACCAGGACCAGGCGCAGCAGCGCCGGCAGCGGCCGCCACGCCGAACTGGCGCCGATCAGCAGCGCGGACAAGGCGATCAGCCAGGCCAGCGTCCCCGGCAACTGCAGCAGCAGCGGCAGCAAGGCCAGCAGCGCCGCGCCCAGCGCCCAGGCGCGGCTGGCGGCGTGCAGTGCGGGCGAGCGCGGCTCAGTCATGCGGCAGCAGCGCCAGCGCGCGCAGGCACACATGCCGGTGCTGCGGGCCGCGGCCCGGCCCCAGCGCCGGTTGCCCCGGCAGCAGCAGGCGGTAGCGGCGGCCGTCGCGTTCGGCTTCCTCGACCCAGCGCGCCAGCCGCGCGATGCGGCGTTCGTGCGGCAAGGCCGGCAGCGTGCGCCAGTCCAGCACCACGACCACGCCGATCGGGCGCTCGTACTCGCGCACCAGCAGGGTGTCGCGGCGCGCCGAGTGTTTCCACGCGATCGCCCGCGGCGCGTCGCCGGCGCGATACGGGCGCAGCTGGTGCAGCTCCTCGCCGAGCGCGTGCAGGCGGGTCTGGGTCGGGGTGCCGGCGCCGGCCGGCAGCGGCGGGCCGTCGGCCTCCGGTTGCGGATAGACCAGCAGCGGGGCGTCCGGCCAGAACCAGGCCCAGGCGCGCAGCAGGCCCAGCGGCTGGGTGGTGGAGACCTGGATGCGCTGCAGGTCCAGCCAGCCACGGCGTTCGGTGGGCACCTCCAGGTCGGCCTCGTTGCGGTCGTCGCGGTGCAGGTCCAGGTAGGTGTGCGCGGCACCGTGGCGCACGCGCAGGCCGCGCCGTCGGCGGCCGTCGGCGGTGGCCAGCGCCAACCGCAGGCGCAGCGGCTGCCCGGCCGCGACCGGCTCGGCCGACAGCGCCTCCAGCCGTAGCCCGGACAACTGTAGGTGCGCGCCGATGGCGCTGGCCATCGCGGCCGCGCCGAGCAGCATCGCCAGCAGCAGCGCGGGGTTGTTGTTGTAGTTCAGCGCGCCGAGCAGCATCGCCGCCAGCAGCAGCGCCAGGAAGCCGCCGAACGGCGTCGGCAGGATGTAGATGCGGCGTCGGTCCAACTGCACCGGCAGGGCTTCCGGCGCGCGCGGCGCGGCCAACTGCGCCAGTCGCTGCCGCCAGTCGCGCCGCCCGCCCGGCATCAGCGTCAGTCCACCGCGACGCTGTGCAGGATCGCCTTGGCCAGGGCCTGGCCGGAGGCCGATTCCTGCTCGGCCACCAGGCGGTGCTCGGCGACGGCCACGAACAGCGCCTGCACGTCGTCGGGCAGCACATGGCCGCGGCCGAGCAACAGCGCATGCGCCTTGGCCGCGCGCAGCAGGGCGATGCCGGCGCGCGGCGACAGGCCGACGCGCACGCCCGGGTGCTGGCGGCTGCGCGCCAGCAGCGCCTGCACGTAGCCGACCAGCGCCTCGCTGGCGTGGATCTGCTCCACGCCCTGCCGCAGCGTGGCCATGTCGGCCTCGCCGAGCAGCGGCTGCGCCTGTGCGATGAGGTCGCGGCGATCGCTGCCGCTGAGCAGCGCGCGTTCGGCCTCGGCGTTGGGATACCCCAGCGCCAGCCGCAGCAGGAAGCGGTCCAGTTGCGAGTCGGGCAGCGGGAACGTGCCCGACAGGTCCACCGGGTTCTGCGTGGCGATGACGAAGAACGGCGACGGCAGCGGATGGGTGGTGCCGTCGAGCGTGACCTGCTGTTCGGCCATCGCTTCCAGCAGCGCGCTCTGCGTGCGCGGCGGCGCGCGATTGATCTCGTCGGCGAGCAGCACGTGGGTGAACACCGGGCCGGGGTGGAACTGGAACTGGCGCGACTGCGCGTCGTATACCGACACGCCGAGCACATCGGCCGGCAACAGATCGGAGGTGAACTGCACGCGCTGGAAGCCCAGCCCCAGGCTCGCCGCCAGCGCATGCGCCAGCGTGGTCTTGCCCAGGCCGGGCAGATCCTCGATCAGCAGATGTCCACCGGACAGCAGGGCGACAAACGCCATGCGCACCTGTTGCGGCTTGCCCAGAACCAGCGCATTGACCTGCTGCTGGGCGCGCGTGAGCGCCTCGCGCAACGTATCGGTTAGCATTTCCGGCAAGCGGAGCGGAGTAGGCATCGCATTCTCGCAACGGTTTCAGGGAGTGTACGGGCAATGCAAGGGGAACAACGTGCACGCAGCGTCTTCATCGTGCTGTGGACGCTCGTCACCGCCGCCAAACTGCTGGTCGCCGCGCGCCTGCCCTTGTTCGTGGACGAGGCATTCTATTGGCAGGAAGGCCAGCATCTGGCGCTGGCCTACTCGGACCTGCCCGGGCTGACCGCGTGGCTGGCGCGGCTGGGCGTGGCGTTCGGTGGCGACCACCTGCTGGCACTGCGCGCACCCTTCCTGCTGCTGGGCGCGGCAGTGCCGTGGCTGATCGCACGCATCGCCACGCGCTGGTTTGGTGCGGTGGCGGGCTGGCGCGCCGGCAGCCTGGCCTTGCTGATGCCGTTGTCCGGCACCCTGGGCATCCTGGCGCTGCCGGACGTGCCGATGGCGCTGGCGACGATCCTGTGCATCGACGCCACCGCGCGGCTGTTGCGCCAGACCGAAGCGATGAGCGCGGTGGAGTTGGCGCTGGGCCTGGTCATCGGCGCGCTGAGCCATTACCGCTTCGTCGGCGTGATCGGCGTCGGCGCGATCGCGCTGCTGCTGATCCCGCAGGGCCGGCGCATGCTGCGCGATCCGCAGGTGTGGGTGGCCATGGCGCTGGGCATGGTCGCCTGGCTGCCGCTGCTGGCCTGGAACGCGGACAACGGCGAGGCCGGTCTCAAGTTCCAGTTGGTCGACCGTCATCCCTGGAGTTTCCAGCCCGCCGGCATCGCCTTCCTGCTGATCCAGTTGCTGCTGGTCACGCCGCTGCTGGCGGTGGCGATGACCAAGGTGGCGCTGATGGCCACGCGCGGCGGCAGCAGCGGCACGCGCGTGCAGTGGCGGTATTTCGGCCTGCTCGGTGGGGTGTCCACGCTGGGCATCTTCCTGCTCGGGTTCTTCACCGACGCCGAGCGGGTCAGCTTCCACTGGCCGCTGCCGGGTTATCTGGCGCTGCTGATCGCCACCCCGGTGATTCTCAACGGCTGGAGCAAGCCGCTGCGCCGCGCCACCTGGCTGCTGGCCGGGCTGGGCCTGGTCGGTGCGTTCGGTTACTACCTGGCGGTGTCGGTGCCGGCGGTGCGCGAGCATACCGCCGGCGACAAGTATTACCCGCGCAACTTCGCCGGCTGGCGGCCGCTGGCCGGCGCGGTGCGGCGCGAACTGGCGAGCATGCCGCCCGGCACCAAGGTGCTGGCGGACAACTTCAAGGTCGGTGCCGAACTCGGCTTCGAACTGCGTGACCCGAGCATCCAGGTGTTGCCGCATCCGTTGAACGACAAGCACGGACGCAGTGCACAGCTGCAGCAGTGGGGCCTGCTCAGCGACGGCCACCGCGACGCTCCGCGGCTGCTGGTGCTCTCGCCCAGCGACATGAAGTACCGGCTGCTGCTGCAGCGCTACCACGCGGTCTGCGACCTGGTCGGCCCGCTGCCGCCGCCGCGGGTGGTGTCCAGCGACCACGGCAGCCAGCGTTTCCTGCTGTTCGCGCTGCCGGCGCAGCGTGCGAACGGCCCTTGCACCACGCCGGCGATGGCCTGGTTCAACACGCCGGACGTCGACGCCAGCGTCGGCCGCCGCTTCGACGTGTCCGGCTGGGCGTTCAAGGACGGCGTGGGGATCGACCGGGTCGAGGTGCTGCTCGACGGCAAGGTCGCGGCGCAGGCGCACTACGGCCAGTTCTACGACGTCACCAAATTCTGGAAGATCTCCACCGATCCCGGCCATCCCAACATCGGCTTCAGCGCCACCATCGATGCCAGCGGCCTGGCGCCGGGTACGCACTGGCTGGGCCTGCGCCTGCACGGCCGCGACGGCAGCGTCGAGGACTGGTGGGAGCAACCGATCGTGCTGCGCCCGCACTGAGCTAGGATGGCGCGCCTTTCCGCCGTCGCGCAGGACCGCACGCCGCCCATGTCCAGTTTCCCTTCCGATCGCCCCGCGGCCGCGCCGCGGATCGCGGTGCTGGTGCCCTGCCACAACGAGGCGGCCACCATCGGCCGGGTCGTGGCCGATTTCGCCACGCATCTGCCGGGCGCGCAGGTCCACGTGTTCGACAACAATTCCAGCGACGCCACCATCGCCCGTGCGCGTGCGGCCGGTGCGGTGGTGCGCGAGGTCGCGCTGCAGGGCAAGGGCAACGTGGTGCGGCGCCTGTTTGCCGACATCGAGGCCGACGTCTACGTGCTGGTCGATGGCGATGCGACCTACGACGCGGCGATGGCGCCGGCGCTGGTCGAGCGCCTGCTGCGCGACGGACTGGACATGGTGGTCGGCGCGCGCCGCAGCGACGAAGCGGCGGCCTACCGCGCCGGCCATCGCACCGGCAACGTGCTGCTGACCCGCTGCGTGGGTTTCCTGTTCGGTCGCAGCTTCGACGACATGCTGTCCGGCTACCGGGTGTTCTCGCGGCGCTACGTGAAGTCGTTTCCCGCACATGCGGCCGGCTTCGAGACCGAGACCGAACTGGCGGTGCACGCGCTGCAGCTGCGCATGCCGGTGGCGGAAGTGGACACCGCCTATGGCGCGCGTCCGGAGGGGTCGCAGAGCAAGCTGCGTACCTGGCACGACGGCACCCGCATCCTGTTGACCATCCTGCGCCTGTTCAAGGCCGAGCGGCCCTTGCTGTTCTTCTCGCTGGGCTTCGGCGCCTGCGTGCTGCTGGCGCTGGCGCTGGCGGTGCCGCTGTTGCTGACCTATCTGCAGACCGGCCTGGTGCCGCGGTTTCCCACCGCGATCCTGTGCTCGGCGCTGGTCCTGCTCGGCGTGCTGCTGCTGGCCTGCGGGCTGATCCTGGACACGGTCACGCGCGGCCGCATCGAGGCCAAGCGCCTGGCCTACCTGGCGATCCCGGCCTGGCCGGCGGCGGACGCGCAGGGTGCGCATCATGGTGACGGCGCATGAGCACGACCGCTGCTGCCGCGGCGCTGCCGCGCCTGACGCGCCGCCAGCGCCTGCTGGCCGCGCTGGATCGCCGCTTCGCCTTCCAAAGCCGCGGCAACGTGATCGCTGCCGGTGTGGCGGTCGCGCTGCTGGGCGGATTGCTGTCGCTGTGGCTGGGTCAGGACGCCAACTGGGACCTGCGCAACTACCACCTGTACAACGGCTACGCCGCATTGCACGGCCGCCTCGGCATCGACCTGGCGCCGGCGCAGATGCAGAGCTACTTCAATCCGCTGCTGGACGTGCTGCATTACGCGCTGTTCGTCGGCCTGCCTGCGCCGCTGGCCGGGTTCGTGATGGGCGTGCTGCACGCACTGGCGTTCCTGCTGCTGGCGGGCATCGTCTGGCAGGTGCTGGACCCGCGGCTGGACCGCGCGCGGCTGGCGCCGTGGCTGGCGTTGGCGGGGCTGTGCAGCGCCGCGTTCCTGTCCGAGTTCGCCGGCACCATGGCCGACAACACCAGCGCCCTGCCGATGCTGGGCGCGCTGCTCGCCGCCCTGCATGCGCAACGCCGCCAGCAGGCCGCGGGGCAGGGCGTGGCGCTGGGCTGGTGGACGCTGGCGGGCGTCCTGCTCGGGCTGGCGATGGCCTGCAAACTGACCAATGCGCTGTTCGCGCTGGCGCTGGGCGTGGCCGCGCTGGTCGCCGGCGGTCGCCCGCGGCAGCGTATTGGCGGCGCAGCGGTGCTGACCGTGGTGACCCTGCTCAGCTTCGCGCTGCTGGCCGGGCCGTGGCTGCTGCGGGTCTGGCAGACCTTCGGCAATCCGCTGTTCCCGCAGTTCAACAGTCACTTCCTGGCGCCGCTGGCGCAGCCGGTGGCGGTCAGCGACACGCGCTGGTTGCCGAAGACGTTGTGGGAGTGGCTGACCTGGCCGCTGCAGTTCTCGCTGGCGCCGAATCGGGTCAGCGAGGTGCGTCTGCGGCAACTGGTGTGGCCGCTGCTGTATCTGCTGGGCCTGGTCGCGTTGCTGCGCTGGGTGCTGCGGCGTCCGCGCGCCTCCGCGCCGGCGGAGGTGGTCGCGCCGGCGTGGCGCGCGGTGCTGGTGTTCGTGGTGGTCGCCTTCCTTGCCTGGCAGGCGGCCTTCAGCATCCAGCGCTACCTGGTGGTGCCGGAGCTGCTGGCGCCGCTGCTGCTGTGGGTGGGGCTGCGGCGGCTGCTGCCGACGCGCATCGCCGCCCCAGCGGCGCGTTGGACCCTGATCGCCTGTGCGGCCTTTGCGCTGTATGGCTGGGGCGACTGGGGCCACGAGCGCTGGGCGCGGCAGGCGTTCCGGGTGCAGGCCCCGCCGATGCCGCAGCCCGAGCGCAGCCTGGTGTTGCTGGTCGGCGATGCACCGGAGTCCTGGCGCATCCCGTTCCTGCCCGAGCAGGCGGCGTACGCGTCGGTCGCCTCCAATTTCCCGGAAACGCCGGCCTACGCCGCGCGGGTGCGCGCGATGCTGGCGGCGCGCGGGCAGGGCTATGCGCTGTTGCCGGCAGAGGTGGATCGCAACGTCGAACGCCTGCAGCGGCTCAATGCCGTGGCCGCGCGCCTGGGTCTGGATCGCGGCCCGGACTGCGCGCTGATGCGGCGTCTGGCGCGGCGCCCGGTGCGCGCCGGCGTGGAGGTGGATGCCGGTCGTTGTCGCTGGGTGCTGCTGCCGGAACGGGCCGTGGATGTCGCCGCCGCGGACCGCCAGACCCAGGCGCTGGCCGCGCAGCAACTGGCGCGCTACGGCCTGGCGCTGCAGCCGGGCTCGTGCCAGCTCCATGCGTCCTGGGTCGGGCAGGCGCGCTTCCCGTACCAGTGGTGCCGGCTGCAGTAAGGAGTAGCACCTGTCGGCCGGCTAGGGCAGGGTATAGCCGGCCTCGCGCAGCAACCCGGACAGCGCGATCAACGGCAGGCCGATCAGCGCGGTCGGGTCCTGGGTCTGGATCGCGCGGAACAGGCTGATGCCCAGGCCTTCGCACTTGAAGCTGCCGGCGCAGTCCAACGGCTGTTCGGCGGCGACGTAGCGGGCGATGGCCTCGGCCTGCAGGTCGCGGAACTGCACTTCGGTGAGGTCGCAGGCGTGCAGGGTGTGCGTGCCGCGCTGCAGGCAGACCGCGGTGTGGAAGCGCACGCTGCGCCCGGACATGGCGGCCAACTGCGCGTGTGCCGCGGCGACATTGCCGGGCTTGCCCAGCGGTTGGCCGTCCAGTTCGGCGACCTGGTCCGAGCCGATCACCCAGGCCTCTCCATCGGTGGCCGCGACCGCCTCCGCCTTGGCCGCGGCCAGCCGCTGCGCCAGCGCCAGCGGCGCTTCGCCGGGCAGCGGGGTCTCGTCGACCTGCGGGCGCGCGCAGTCGAAGGGCAGGCGCAGCCGCTGCAGCAGTTCGCGGCGGTAGGCGGAGGTGGAAGCCAGGATCAGCGCGGGCATCGGCGGAAGGGCGGGCGGCGGCAGGCCGGGGCCGGCAGTCTGCGGCGGCCGGCGCGGACCGGCAAGGCAGTTCGGGCCGGGCTGACAGCGGCCCCGGGGGCGGTTTGACAGCGGCCCCCGCAGTCCTTAACATTCTGCGGCTTATGTCCGCGAACGTGCCCGAACTGTTGGATGCCTGGCGGATGGTCGCAGCGCGCAGGGTCTTCGAAGACCGCCTGCCGCTCTCGGCGATGACCCGTCTGCAAGGCAGCCTGGCCGACACCGAAGGCGAATGCCGCTACACGCTGGAATTCGGCCGCGACGCTGTACTGCAAGTGTCCTATGTCGAACTGAAGATCGAAACCGAGCTGCCGCTGATCTGTCAGCGCAGCCTGCAGCGCTTCCTGCTGCCGGTGTCGAGCGTGCAGCGGCTGGGGCTGATCCGCAGCGAGGAAGAAGAAGCCGCGCTGCCGCCGGATCACGAGGCCTTGCTGGTGCCGGAAGACGGCATGCTGCGGCCGGCCGATCTGGTCGAGGACGAGCTGGTGCTGGCGGTACCGTTGGTGCCGGTGGCGCCCGGAAGCGAGGCGGTCGATCGCGACTGGCCGGCGACCGAGGAAGAAACGAGCAAGGTCAACCCGTTCGCGGCGTTGGCGGCGCTGAAGAAACAGTAGCGGTCGGTCCGCCTGCCGCTGCCTGAGGTTGTTGCCGGACGCGCGCGTCCTGCGCGACGTAATGACGACAGATGTAAACGAACCGAGTTTGGAGCAATCCCATGGCTGTGCAGAAATCCCGTGTCACCCCGTCCCGCCGCGGCCAGCGCCGTTCGCACGACGCCCTCAGCGCCAAGCAGCTGTCGACCGATCCGACCAGCGGCGAGATCCACCTGCGCCACCACGTCACCGCCGACGGTTACTACCGTGGCAAGAAGGTGATCGCCACCAAGACCGCGCAGGTCGAAGAAGATTGATCCGTGCCCGTCCACCGCGCTGCGGCGGACGGAGTCACCCATCTTCACAGGCCGCGCCGCACCGGGGCGGCCTGCGTAACAGGCAACAGGAACCAGCATGAGCAAGCGGATCTATTCCAGGATCGCGGGCACCGGCAGCTATTTGCCTGAAAAAGTGTTGACCAACGACGATCTGTCGCACATGGTCGACACCAGCGACGAATGGATCCGCAGCCGTACCGGCATCCGCGAGCGGCACATCGCCGCCCCCGGCCAGACCGCCGGCGACCTGGGCTACGAGGCCGCGCTGAAGGCCATCGAAGCCGCCGGCATCGATGCCGCCGAACTCGACATGATCGTGGTCGGCACCACCACGCCGGACCTGATCTTCCCGTCCACCGCCTGCCTGATCCAGGCCCGCCTCGGCGTGGTCGGCTGCCCGGCGCTGGACGTCAACGCCGCCTGTTCGGGCTTCGTCTACGCGCTCAGCGTGGCCGACAAGTTCATCCGCAGCGGCGACGCCAAGACCGTGCTGGTGATCGGCACCGAAACCCTCAGCCGCATCGTCGACTGGACCGAGCGCACCACCTGCGTGCTGTTCGGCGACGGCGCCGGCGCGGTGGTCCTGCGTGCCGATGACGACACCGGCATCCTCAGCACCCATCTGCATGCCGACGGCAGCAAGAAGGAACTGCTGTGGAATCCGGTCGGCATCGCCACCGGCCTGGGCGACGGCACTGGCGACCCGGCTGCCGGCGGCATCCAGATGAAGGGCAGCGAGGTATTCAAGTACGCGGTCAAGGCGCTGGACGCCGTGGTCGACGAGACCCTCGAGGCCAACGGCCTGGACAAGCACGACCTGGACTGGCTGATCCCGCACCAGGCCAACCTGCGCATCATCGAAGCCACCGCCAAGCGCCTGGACCTGCCGATGGAGCAGGTGGTGGTGACGGTGGACATCCACGGCAACACCTCGTCCGCCTCGGTGCCGATGGCGCTGGACGTGGCGGTGCGCTCGGGCCGCGTGCAGCGCGGCCAACTGCTGCTGCTGGAAGCCTTCGGCGGCGGGTTCACCTGGGGCTCGGCGCTGCTGCGCTACTGAGAGGCCCCTGTGCCCGGCGCCGATGGCGCCGCGCACGCGACGGCCGCACCGATGACGGTGCGGCGTCGCACGATCCAAGGAGCGATGCGATGGCCGAGCCCATCCTCATCGACGGCCAGCGCGTCTGGCTCAAACAGTACGGCATGCAGTCGCGGCGGCTGGCATTGGCGGCGTTGCGCCTGGTCGCGCGCTGCCTGCATCTGCATGCCTTGCGACCGCCGCCGCACCATGGCGGCGAGCGTGCGCGGCAGGTCGAGGCGCGGCGCCTGGCCGAGCTGCGCGCGCAGGCGGTGCATGTGCCGGACGTGCTCGGTGGCGGGCGTGCCGCGCTGGTCATCAGCGACAACGGGCAATCGCTGGCGCACTGCCTGCGCCAGGCGCAGCACGCGCCGCGGCGGCTGGACGCCTTGGTCGCCGCCGCCGTGGCGGCGATCGCCGCCGCGCACCGCCGGGGCGCCTACCTGGGCCAGCCGTTGCCGCGCAACATGACCTACGACGGCGCCTGCGTGGGCTTCCTGGATTTCGAGGAAGACCCGCTGGAAGTGATGACGCTGGAGCAGGCGCAGGCCCGCGATTGGTTGCTGTTCGGCTACGGCGTGGCCAAGTACTACGACAGCCGGCCGCAGGCGCTGGGCGGCCTGATGCGGGCCGCGCTGCGCGATGCGCGTGCGCCGGTGCGCGACCAGACCCACCAGGTGACTGCACGCCTGCAGCGGCTGGCGCGGGCCGCGGCGCGCTGCGGGCGCTCGGCACGCGCGCTGGCGCACGCGATCCTGGTGCTGCATGCGGCCAGCGTGGCGCGCGTTGGGGTGGCCATGGCGGTGCTGGCGGATTGGTGCAGCGACGGCGATCTCGACCTGCTGCAGTGGCTGCTCTAGCGTGCCGAGCCGCGCGCTGCTCCGTGGCGCAGGGCACGGGCGTGGCGCGCGGGGCGTGGTGGCACGTGCCGGGCATGCAACTGCCGGTTTGCGTCAACGGCCGCAGCACGTGCGCAGGTCGCTGCAGGGCGGCCGAGGCGATGCGGCGGGCCATCGGTGGCAACGCGGATCTGCATGGGGCGACCGATCGTCCACGGCGCGCGCCCGGCACGCGCCGCGCGGGCGACTCCCCGAGCGATCGCCCGCTGGCGTGCCGCGCGGGACGCCTTCACATACGCCCGGGTACAGACGCCCGGCCGGTTTCGCCCGTATCATCGCCGCTCGATTTTCGCAGGGCCAACCGCGTGACCGATTCCACACTCGCCTTCGTCTTCCCCGGCCAGGGTTCGCAATCGCTGGGCATGCTGGCCGAACTGGCCGAATTGCATCCGCAGCTGCGCGACAGCTTCGCCGAAGCCTCCGAGGGCGCCGGCGTGGACCTGTGGGCGCTGAGCCAGGGCGGCCCAGAAGAGATGCTCAACCGCACCGAGTACACCCAGCCGGCGCTGCTGGCCGCAAGCGTGGCGCTGTGGCGGCTGTGGCTGGCCGAGGGCGGGGCGCGTCCGGCGCAACTGGCCGGGCACAGCCTGGGCGAGTACAGCGCGCTGGTCGCCGCCGGCGCCCTGTCGCTGCACGACGGCGCGCACCTGGTGCGGCTGCGCGGGCAGCTGATGCAGGACGCCGCGCCGGCCGGCGTGGGCGCGATGGCCGCCGTGCTCGGCGCCGAGGACGCGGTGGTCGAAGAGGTCTGCGCGCAGGCCGCGGGCAGCCAGGTGGTGGTGCCGGCCAACTACAACTCGCCGGGGCAGGTGGTGATCGGCGGCGATGCCGCGGCGGTCGACCGCGCGCTGGCGCTGCTGGCCGAGCGCGGCGTGCGCAAGGCGGTGAAGCTGGCGGTCAGCGTGCCTTCGCACACCCCGCTGATGCGCGAGGCGGCCAACCGCCTGGCCGAAGCGATGCGCGGGCTGGCTTGGCAGGCGCCGCAGCTGCCGGTGGTGCAGAACGCCGATGCGCAGGTGCACGAGGGCGTCGAGGCGATCCGCCAGGCGCTGGTCGAGCAGTTGTACCTGCCGGTGCGCTGGACCGGCTGCGTGCAGGCGCTGGCCGCCGGCGGCGCCACCCGACTGGCCGAGTGCGGCCCGGGCAAGGTGCTGACCGGGTTGGTCAAGCGCATCGACAAATCGCTCGACGGCCGCGCCCTGGGCACGCCCGCCGAGTTCGCCGGCGCGCGCGAGGCCTGGGCCTCCTGATCGCCGGCCGCCGCGCGGTGCGTGTCGCGCCCGCGCCGGCCTCCTTCTCCTTCCCCGGCGCCATGCGCCGTACGTCTCCAAGGAAACGCAGATGAGCAAGCCATTGCAGGGCGAGATCGCGCTGGTCACCGGCGCCAGCCGCGGCATCGGTGCCGCCATCGCCGACGAACTGGCCGCGCAGGGCGCCACCGTCATCGGCACCGCCACCTCCGACGCCGGCGCGCAGGCGATCGGCGCGCGCCTGGCCGCCCACGGCGGCCATGGCCGCGCGCTGGACGTCACCGACGGCGCCGCGGTCGATGCGCTGATCGAGGCGATCGCCAAGGAATTCGGCCCGGTCTCGATCCTGGTCAACAACGCCGGCATCACCCGCGACAACCTGCTGATGCGGATGAAGGACGACGACTGGCAGGCGATCATCGACACCAACCTGACCAGCGTGTTCCGCACCTCCAAGGCGGTGCTGCGCGGCATGATGAAGGCGCGCAAGGGCCGCATCGTCAACATCGCGTCGGTGGTCGGCGTGACCGGCAACCCGGGCCAGGCCAACTACGCCGCGGCCAAGGCCGGCATCATCGCCTTCTCCAAGTCGATGGCCAAGGAAATCGGCTCGCGCGGCATCACCGTCAACGTGGTCGCGCCGGGCTTCATCGACACCGACATGACCAAGGCGCTGCCGGAAGCGCAGCGCACCGCGCTGCTGGAGCAGATCGCACTCGGCCAGCTCGGCCAGCCATCCGACATCGCCAATGCGGTGGCGTTCCTGGCCGGGCCCGGCGCCGGCTACATCACCGGCGAAACCCTGCACGTGAACGGCGGGATGTACATGCCGTGAGCCTGCGGCGCAGCGGACGCGCCTAAGTGGCTGATCGGCCGGCATTTGTGCAGTGCTGCAAGGGCCAGTCGGTTTCCACTACACTACCCAACGCGGCCATCGCAGCCCGATGGCGTTTTGTGAGTCCCTCACAGGAGCACCGCACATCCGTGTGCGGGGATCCTAAAACTCGAACCACCACTACTCCATCTGGAGCGATATCCCAATGAGCACCATCGAAGAACGCGTCAAGAAAATCGTCGTCGAACAACTCGGCGTCAAGGAAGAAGAAGTCACCAACAACGCATCGTTCGTCGATGACCTGGGTGCCGACTCGCTGGACACCGTCGAGCTGGTGATGGCCCTGGAAGAAGAGTTCGAGTGCGAGATTCCGGACGAAGAAGCCGAGAAGATCACCTCGGTGCAGCAGGCCATCGACTACGTCAAGGCGCACGTCAAGAGCTGAGGCTGCGTTCTCGATCGCCATCGGCGCCTGCGTGGGCCCGATGCGCGTGACAATCCCATGGGGCCGCGCATGCGGCCCTGTGTTTTTACAGCGTCAAGGCCGCGCGTATCGCGGTGAGGAGATTTCGCAATGAGCCGTCGTGTCGTCGTAACCGGCATGGGCCTGGTGTCGCCGTTGGGCAATGACCTGGCCAGCAGTTGGGAAGGGATCGTCAACGGACGCTCCGGCATCGGCCCGATCACCCAGATCGATGCGTCTCAGTTCACCACCAAGATCGCCGGCGAGATCAAGGATTTCGATCCGACCAAGTTCATCTCGTCCAAGGACGCGCGCAAGATGGATTCGTTCATCCATTACGGCGTCGGCGCCTCGTTCATGGCGCTGGACGATTCCGGCCTGGAGATCACCGAGGCCAATGCCGAGCGCATCGGCGCGATCCTCGGCTCCGGCATCGGCGGCCTGCTCGGCATCGAGGAGCAGACCATCAAATTCCACGAGGGCGGCGCGCGCAAGATCTCGCCGTTCTACGTCCCCAGCACCATCATCAACATGCTGCCGGGCCAGGTGAGCCTGATCAAAGGGCTGAAGGGGCCGACCTTCTCCGCGGTCTCGGCCTGCGCCACCTCCAACCATTCCATCGGCACCGCGATGCGCATGATCCAGCACGGCGACGCCGACGTGATGCTGGCCGGCGGCGCCGAGCGCGGCTCCTCGCCGACCTCGGTGGGCGGCTTCTGCTCGATGAAGGCGATGTCCACCCGCAACGACGATCCTGCCGCGGCCTCGCGGCCGTGGGACAAGGAGCGCGACGGCTTCGTGCTCGGCGACGGTGCCGGCGTGCTGGTGCTGGAAGAGTACGAACACGCCAAGGCGCGCGGCGCGCGCATCTATGCCGAGCTGGTCGGTTTCGGCGCCAGCTCCGATGCCTTCCACATGACCGCCCCTAGCGAGGACGGTGAAGGCGCCGCGCGCAGCATGGTGGCGGCGATGAAGGACGCCAAGCTCAATCCCGACCAGATCGACTACCTCAATGCGCACGGCACCTCCACGCCGCTGGGCGACCTGGCCGAGACCCTGGCGATGAAGCGCGCGCTCGGCGATCACGCCTACAAGACCATGGTCAGCTCGACCAAGTCGATGACCGGCCACCTGCTCGGCGCCGCCGGCGGTGCCGAGGCGATCTTCTCGGTGATGGCGATCCACGCCGGCATCATCCCGCCGACCATCAACCTGCACGAGCCGGGCGAAGGCTGCGATCTGGACTACGTGCCGAACGTGGCGCGCGAGAAGAAGATCGACGTGGCGATGTCCAATGGGTTCGGCTTCGGCGGGACCAACGGGACGTTGGTGTTCAAGCGGGTCTGAGGGGGCGTAGCCCCCTCGGGATTCGGGAGTTGGGATTCGGGATTGGGTAAAGCCGGCGCTTGATTGATGTCGCGCGTTTCTCCCTGACACGGATGCGCGGCATGTCCGCGCTGCGATTCTCCGGCGCCGCACTGCCCGTCGGCGCCTGCGCCGCCTCACGTTTTCATTCTTCCAGCGGATCTTCGATGCTGCGTACCGTTCCCTTGCCGGCCGACGTCGATCTGCTCGCGCTGCATCGCCTGGCGCCGCAGCGGTATCCGGTGTTGCTGGAATCCGCGGCGTCGGGCACGGCGCAGGGCCGTTGGGATCTGTTGCTGGTCGCCGACGGGCAAGGCCTGCGGCTGGATCGCGATGGCGTGACCCGCGCGCTGGATGGTGCGGCGGTCGCTGGCGATTTCCTCGATGCGCTGGACGCGCGCTGGCAGGCCGAGCGCTGCCAACGCGACGAACCGCGCTGGCCGTTCCGCGGTGGCTGGGCGCTGTTGCTGGACTACGAACTCGCCGCGCAGGTGGAGCCGGTGCTGCAACTGCCGCCCTCCGCTGCGGCCACGCCCGCGGCGCTGGCCTTGCGCTGCCCCGCGGCGCTGCTGCGCGATCACGTCACTGGCGACTGCGTCGCGCTGGCCGAGCCCGCGCATGCGGCGTTGCTGGACCGCGTGCTCGCCGATCTGCAGGCGCTGCCCGCGGCGGCGACTGCGCCGGCGTGGCAGGCGCCGCTGGCGATCGAGGAAGACCCGCCGCAGCGCTTCGTCGACGGCGTGCGCCGCATCCTCGACTACCTGCGTGCCGGCGACGTGTTCCAGGTGAATTTGTCGCGGCGCTGGTCGGCGCGCTTCGCCGCGCCGCTGGCGCCGGCGGCGCTGTACGCGCAACTGCGCCACGCCAACCCGGCGCCGTTCGCCGGCCTGTTCGTCGGCCACGGCCGCGCCGTGGTCAGTTCCTCACCGGAACGGCTGGTGTCGGTGCGCGGCGACGTGGTCGAGACCCGGCCGATCGCCGGCACCCGCGCACGCGCGCCGGGCGACGACGAGGCCGCGCGCATCCGCGAACTGGTCGGGCATCCCAAGGAGCGCGCCGAGCACGTGATGCTGATCGACCTGGAGCGCAACGATCTGGGGCGGATCTGCGCGCCGGGCAGCGTCGAGGTCGACGAGCTGATGACCGTGGAGAGCTACGCCCACGTGCACCACATCGTCAGCAACGTGCGCGGCCGGCTGCGTGCGGGAACGACTCCGGGCGAGACGATCCGCGCCACCTTCCCCGGCGGCACCATCACCGGCTGCCCCAAGGTGCGCTGCATGCAGATCATCGCCGAGCTGGAGCAGACCCCGCGCGGCGCCTACACCGGCGCGTTCGGCTGGCTCAACCGCGACGGCGACATGGACCTGAACATCCTCATCCGCACCGCCGAGGTGGACGGCGCGCAGGTGCAGTTCCGCACCGGCGCCGGCATCGTGTTCGACTCCGACCCTGAACGCGAGCTCGACGAGACCCGGGCCAAGGCACGCGGCCTGCTGCGTGCGCTGGAGCCATGAGCGGGGCCGCGCGATACCGGGCCATGCCGGCCGCGCGGTATCCTGCACGTCATTGAATTCGCTCCGAGGTGGTCGTGGCTTGGGCTAAACGCGGGTGTCTGACCCTGCTGGCGGCATTGCTGGTGCTGGCGCTGCTGCTCGCCGCGGCCGGCGCGTGGTGGTGGCACGGCTATCGCGCCTTCGCCGAGCAACCGCTGCAGGCGACCCAACCCAGCGTGGAAGTGGCGCGCGGCGCCTCGCTCAACGGCGTGCTGCGCAAGCTGCGCGCCGCCGGCGTGACCCAGGGCAGCGACCTGCAGTGGCAGCTGCTGGCGCGCGAGCTGGGCGTGGCCGGCAGACTCAAGTTCGGCGAATACGCACTGCAGCCGGCGCTGAGCCCGCGCGAGCTGCTGCTGCGCATGCGCAAGGGCCAGGTGATCCAGTACCGCTTCACCATCGTCGAAGGCTGGAACGTGCGCCAGCTGCGCAGCGCCTTGAACGCGGCCACGCCGCTGGTGCACACCACCACCGACTTCAGCGACAGCGAGTTGATGGCCAAGCTCGGCCAGCCCGGTCAGCACCCGGAAGGCCGCTTCCTGCCCGAGACCTACCTCTACCAGCGCGGCGACACCGACCTGCAGCTGCTGCGCCGCGCGCATGCGGCGATGGACAAGGCGCTGGCCGAGGCCTGGGACGCGCGTGCCAAGGACCTGCCGCTGCAGTCGCCGGAGCAGGCGCTGATCCTGGCTTCGATCGTGGAAAAGGAGACCGGCCTGGCCGCCGAGCGCCCGCAGATCGCCGGCGTGTTCGTGCGCCGCCTGCAACTGGGCATGAAACTGCAGACCGACCCGACCGTGATCTACGGCATCGGCAGCGCCTACGACGGCAACATCCGCAAGCGCGACCTGGAGACCGATACGCCGTACAACACCTACACCCGCACCGGCCTGACCCCGACCCCGATCGCCATGCCCGGGCGCGAGGCGCTGCGTGCCGCCACCAACCCGGCGCCGGGCGACAGCCTGTACTTCGTGGCCATCGGCGACGGCAGCGGCGCGCATGCGTTCTCCTCCAGCTATGCCGAGCACAACGCGGCGGTGGCGCGCTACCTGCAGCGCCTGCGCCAGGCGCGCAACGGCGCGGCGGTGACGCCATGAGCGAGGCCGTGTTGAGTCACCATCGCTTCGTCAGCCTGGAAGGCGGCGAGGGCGCCGGCAAGACCACCGCGATCAACGCGATCCGTGAGTCGCTGCAGGCGCAGGGCCACGAGGTGGTGCTGACCCGGGAACCGGGCGGCACGCCGTTGGCCGAACGCATCCGCGCGCTGCTGCTGGACAAGACGCCCGGCGAAGTCGCCGAGCCGCTGGCCGCCGAGACCGAACTGCTGCTGGTGTTCGCCGCGCGCGCGCAGCATGTGCGCGAGGTGATCCGCCCGGCGCTGCAGCGCGGCGCCTATGTGGTCAGCGACCGCTTCACCGATTCCAGCTACGCCTACCAGGGCGAGGGCCGCGGCCTGGACCGCGCCTGGATCGCCGACCTGGAGCGCCGCGCGGTCGGCCTGCAGCCGGGCCTGACCCTGCTGCTGGACCTGGACGTGCAGATCGGCCGCGCCCGCACCAGCGGTCGCGACCTGTGGCCGGACCGGATCGAGAGCGAGCAGGACGATTTCTTCCAGCGCGTGCGTGCCGGCTTCCGCCAGCGCGCCGCGCAGGATCCGCAGCGCTTCCGCGTCATCGACGCCAGCCAGCCGCCACAGGCGGTCGCCCAGGCGGTCGCTGCCGCGCTGGCGGCGTGGATGCAGCAGCAACAGGAGCCGACGCCATGAGCGATCTGCCGTTTGCGCCATGGCAGCAACGCGCCTACGACCAGACCGTGGCCGCGCTCGACGCCGGCCGCCTCGGCCATGGCCTGCTGATCTGCGGGCCGGAAGGCCTGGGCAAGCGCGCGGTGGCGCTGAAGCTGGCCGCGCACGTACTCGGCCAGGGCGAGCCGGCCGCGAACCTGCGCAGCGCGCAGCTGATCGCCGCCGGCACCCATCCGGACCTGCAGCTGATCTCGTTCATCCCCAACCGCACCGGCGACAAGCTGCGCACCGAGATCGTCATCGAGCAGGTGCGCGAGATCTCGCAGAAGCTGGCGCTGACCCCGCAGTACGGCGTGGCCCAGGTGGTGGTGGTGGACCCGGCCGACGCGATCAACCGCGCCGCCTGCAACGCCTTGCTGAAGACGCTGGAAGAACCGCAGCCCGGCCGCTACCTGTGGCTGATCAGTGCGCAGCCGGCGCGGCTGCCGGCGACCATCCGCAGCCGTTGCCAGCGCCTGGAGTTCAAGCTGCCGCCGGCCGACGAAGCGATCGCCTGGTTGCTGGCGCAGGACTTTCCCGAGAAGACCGCACGCGAAGCGCTGGATGCCGCGCGCGGCCATCCCGGCCTGGCCGCGCAGTGGCTGCGCGAGGACGGATTGAAGCTGCGCCGGCAGGTGGCCGCCGACCTGGAGCAGGTCGCCGCCGGCAAGCTCGGCACGCTGGACGCCGCGCAGCGCTGGAGCGGCGACGCGCTGGCCGAACAGCGCCTGGGCCATGCCGCCGACCTGGCGCTGGCCCAGGCGTCGCAGGCCGGCTTGACCGACCCGGCGCGATTGCACAAGCTGGCCGCGTGGTTCGACGCCGCCAATCGCACCCGCGACCTGCTGCGGACCACCGTGCGCGCCGACCTGGCGATCGCGGAACTGTTGCTGGCCTGGCGCGATGGCGATCGCCCGGCCCGGAGAGGGGCACAACGATGAGCGCGATGAGCGGACGCCAGGGCATCCTGTCGCTGGCGGTGAAGGACAAGGCGGCGCTGTACAACGCCTACATGCCGTTCGTGAAGAACGGCGGCATCTTCGTGCCCACCCCCAAGCGCTACTTCCTCGGCGACGAAGTGTTCCTGCTGCTGACCCTGCCCGATTCCAGCGAGCGCCTGCCGGTGGCCGGCAAGGTGATCTGGGTGACCCCGGTCGGCGCCCAGGGCAACCGCGCCGCCGGCATCGGCGTGCAGCTGCCGGACAACAGCGAAGGCGAAACCATCCGCACCAAGATCGAGACCCAGCTGGCCGGCATCCTCAACGCCGACAAGCCCACCCAGACCATGTAGCGGCCGCGTTTCGACGGCGCACAACGGACCTCTCAAGAACCCATTGACGCCGCGCGCCACAGCCCTATAATGTGCGGCTCGCGACACGGGCGGTTAGCTCAGCGGTAGAGCATTGCCTTCACACGGCAAGGGTCGCAGGTTCGAACCCTGCACCGCCCACCACGAAATAAAGAATTACGAGAAGCCGGCCTAGTGCCGGCTTTTTCGTATCTGCACGATAACAGCAGCTTCCTGGTCGCCGCTAAGCGATCACTGCTGCGATCTCGCTCAGCGAGGCGTGCCGCCATCCAGGCCTCGACCTCCGACTCCACCCAGGCGGAAAGGCTACCCAGCGGTACGGGCTTCGGAAACTCGCCGGCGGGCACGCGGGCGTACAGGGTGGACTTCGACAGGCCAACGCGCTCCAGCACGTCCGGCAGCCGGAGGAAGCGCAGCGGAGGCTGATCGGATGCATGGCCAGAGCTGGGTTCGCTGTTCATTGGATGGGGTGTCGATCTGCTGAGCTGCTGGCGGCATGATGCTGCCGGATCTTGTCACCCTTGCTACGTACGATCTTTCACCTCCAATTCGAGGTGCTTGTGATGCTGTTGATGACGGTGGTGGCGTGGAGATCGAAGTACTTCGCCGCGGGATCTGCGCCCACCGAGTTGACCGTCCGACGCTGGCTGCAGGCGGGCTCGTTGCCCGGCATGAAGATCGGGGGAACCTGGTACATCGACGAGCACGCGTGGCTCGCCGACGGCACCGAATTGGTGCTGCGTGTTCTGATGAATGGCTGAGAGTTTTCGCGCTGGTGTAGCCAAGCAAGTTGCGGTCCGCGTTGAAGCATTAGCGTGCACCAAGCAAAGAAAACCCCGCCGGAGCGGGGTTAGTTTGGCCGTCGGTCGATTTCCTTGTGGATCGCAACTCTCAGGAAAACTGCGACCGATCCTTCAAGGTGAAAGGTGGCTTGATACATCTTGCCGTCCGACGTCACATCAATCTTGTAGATCTTCGGCTTGAATCCAGAAAGATCATGCAGCCGTAATCGACGTGCTGTGGGATGCGTGAGGAGCGTCGGAATTCTTTCGCGGAAAGCTGCCTTCACCTCGTCAGGGAGAGCGGCGAAGTCTCTCTGAAAGGAATCCTTTCCTAGTTGCACTCCTGTGATTTTCAGCATCACATGCGTTCGAGAAATGCCCTTACATCGTCAGTGCTGGAAAGCACCGGGCCGGCGTCTCCGTTGTCATGAAGTGCATTGTGATGGAGCAACGCCATTCGATAGTCTTCGACCACATCGTGCAGAGAGCACAGTGCATCAATGGCAGCACGATATGCGTCATGCACGCCATCGTCTGCTCTCAACTGGCGATCACGGTCGGCCGCTCTCAGGCCGGCCTTGAGGTTCTCGGAGTAGCCAATGAGTCCATCGCTGATGCGATCGAGCTCGGCAAGGATCTCCTCTTCCGGGACCACGCTTTCAACAGTGGCTAGCGACTCCAACATGCCGCATATGGTGTCGTTGACGAACAGGAAGACCTTCCGCTTCTGCTCAAGCGCAGTGCAGGTTTGAACGATATTTCGAAGTAGGCCCAGATCCCGGACCTGGGCAGCAGCGAACTGGCTGAAAGCGAGTTGCTCTGCGGCAGTGCTGCTGAAGACATTGCTGGCAGCGCACTTCATGGTTGTTTCCTAATTTCCAATGGGGGGAGTCTACATCAACATTCCGTTGATGGTTGACATTGAAGTGGAACGGTGCAAGGCGTAGACGGTCGGTTCACACGGCTCGATTCACCTGACCTTTGACCCCAAATACAGCGGCCGAGTTCCCCATTTCTTGAAACATCAAGGGGTTGCGGTCCGGGCGAAAGATTGGGGCTATGGGGGACGGGGTCAGGCTGGCTGAACGAGCTACCTGAATCACCTACATCGATGTTGGGGAAACCCCTACAGCCTCAGGGGGATGCCCTGATTTAGCCTGGTGGACAGCTGGCGGGAGCTGGATGGTGCAGCGGCAGAGCCCCGGTTCGCCGTTATTCCACGAAGCCCTTCGCCTCGCGTATCTGGGGAGAGTGTCAGCGCAGATCCCCCGAAGCGACCAGGGGACCAGCGGGGTGCAGGGACGAATCAGTCCAAAGACACGCTGAGCGCCTCCTGGTTCGGGAACCCCAGCACGTACTTCGTCTCGACCCAGGTGTCTCCGCCATCGCGCATCGGCACCTGTTCGACGGACAGCAATCGCCACCCTTCCTTCAGCCGAGCGTTGACGTCTTCTTCCTTGCGCACTGCGACTACTTCGGTGATGCGCGTGAGCATCTGCGCGGTCGTATCGTTCATTGTCTCCTCCTTGTCGATGGTGTTGTTCGATCATACCGGAGGTCGCCGTCGTGGCTGAGGTTGAGGCGCTGCCTCGCGCAGCCGCTATCGAAAGGTCAAGGTTGGGGGGCTTGGGGCGACGCTATGCCTGATCCTTCGCGAAGATTCCGCCGCTGATGACGGCCGACCCGCACCACGTATCGCCGTAGGCGACCGGAACCGGGTTGCCCTGGGCCTGGGTATTTACCGGCCCGTTGAATGCGTAGCTGAGTTTGTTGGCCGGGCTGTCCTGCGCGCCCAAGCCCTTCTGCATAAGCAATAGTATCTGGACGATCCCCAGCACCATCGCAGTACCGAGGTTGGTTAACCACACGCAGATTCACGCACGTCCTGTCTACGCTGCGGTCACGAGTGACTCACTCAATTTCTTGTGATACTACGCAAATGCCCGAAGGCCCGTCGATCGTCATCCTCAAGGAAGCCGTCGCCGCGTTCGCCGGGCGCAAGGTGTTGCGGGTGTCCGGCAACAGCAAGCTGGACCTGGAGCGGATGCGAGGTTGCAAGATCCTGTCGCTGCGCAGCTGGGGCAAGCATTTCCTGATCGAGTTCGATGCGTTCAGTGTGCGCATCCACTTCCTGCTGTTCGGCAGCTACCGGATCAATGCGCGCAGGGACGCGACGGCACGTTTGAGCCTGGGCTTCGCCAAGGGCGAGGAGATGAACTTCTACGCGTGTTCGATCAAGTTCATCGACGGTCCGCTGGACGCGGCCTACGATTGGACGGCGGACGTGATGAATCCCGACTGGGATGCGGCGCAGGCGCGGCGCAAGTTGCGCCTGCGGCCGCATACGCTCGCCGCCGATGCCTTGCTGGATCAGGACGTGTTCGCCGGGGTCGGCAACATCATCAAGAACGAGGTGCTGCATCGCATCCGTGTGCACCCCGAGAGCGAGATCGGCGCATTGCCGCCGCGCAAGCTGGGCGAACTGGTGACGCAGGCGCGCGAGTACAGCTTCGATTTCTATCGCTGGAAGAAAGCCTACGAACTGAAGAAGCACTACCAGGTGCACACAAAGACGGTCTGTCCGCGCGACGGCCATCTGCTCACCTATCGCAAGCAACTCGGCAAGGCGCAGCGGCGCGCGTTCTTCTGCGAGCACTGCCAACGGCGGTACGTGCTGGACGATAATTGATCCAACGCCAATTGGGGCTGGCGCGTCCACAACGCAGTGCAAAGATCGTCGTAAGGCGCTTGCTGCTTGGAATTCATGTCGGTATATGGGCTGGGTCGATTCCCACGCTGTCAACACGGGGGATTGGGGGCGACATCAGTGTCGTGTACAGTGATCGACAGCTCTACAAAGAGACCGCTCACTGGGCAAGAAGGGTCATGTGAGCTTTGCTGATTGATTTTCATCAGAAAAGGGGGGGTATGAAATTCCGGGTTTCTTCAATTTCGTTAGCGCTTGGGCTTCTTCTGTGCGTCATCGCGTCGCCAGCCATGGCGGTGACGGAATGCATGGTGACGCCAAAAGCGTTCTACGTCGGCGACAGTATGCTTTGGGTGGATTGGGTGGAAGGTGGAGCCGGCATCATCAGGCAGTCAGATCCTGACTTTAATCCGACGCTTGCCGTTGTCTCCATGGCTGTTACAAACCAGAAATCGCTTGTGGTCCGTTACTCGGCAGACAATGTTGACTGCGCGGGGAGAAACGATATCGCCGGGATTTGGATGTCGCGCTAGTCGTCGTTGTGGTGGCGGCGGAGATTAGCGCATTCCGCCGCAAAGTTTACGTTGTCTCCAACCAGTTTGACTGCAGGCCTTGATGGTGTTGCCTTCGTTGGGTAATCAAATCGAATTGTCGCCGCTTTGCTTTGACGCATGCGACTGCCTCAATGAAAATCCCGGCTGCGGATATCCAGGCCGAGCAGCATGGGTGTCAGGTCTTCGAGGTGGGCGGCGATCAGGTGGCGGACCTTGCCTTCGGTCTCGACGCGGCCGCGCACCAGCAGCAGTTGGGATTCGAGCAGGGCCTGGCGCTGGCGTTCGGCCAGGCGCCGCCACACCACCACGTTGACCAGGCCGTGCTCGTCTTCGAGAGTGACGAAGGTGACGCCGCTGGCGGTCTGCGGGCGCTGGCGCATGGTGACCAGACCGGCGATGGCGACAGCACTGGCATGCGGCAACGCCCGCAGTTCGCCGGAATGGCGGTAGCGGCGCGCGCGGAGCTGTGCGCGCAGTAGGGTCAGCGGGTGCTTGCCCAGGGTGGTGCCGAGCGTCGCGTAGTCGGCGCGGATGTCTTCGCCTTGGCTGGGGAGTGGAAGCGCGACCTGTTGCTCGGCTGTGGCCGCCAGCCCTTCGAACAGGGGGCGCTGCGCTTCGACGCCGGCCACCGCCCAGCGGGCGCGATGGCGATGGCCGGCCAGCGCTTTCAACGCGCCGGCGTCGGCGAGGGCGGCGCGGGCCTTGTCGTCGAGCGCGGCGCGGTGACACAGGTCGGCGAGGTCGTGGAACGGCGCCTGTGCGCGTGCCTGCTGCAAGCGCAATGCAGCGTCCTCGGCCAGGCCGCGGACCAGGCGCAGGCCCAGGCGGATCGCCGGCTGCACCTCGGGCTCGGGGCTGTACGCTTCCAGGCTGCAGTCCCAGTCGCTGTAGCGCACGTCCACCGGCCGCACCTGCAGGCCGTGGCGGCGCGCGTCCTGCAGCAACTGGTCGGGGCTGTAGAAGCCCATCGGCCAGCTGTTGATGAGCGCGCAGGTGAACGCGGCCGGTTCGTGGCATTTGAGCCAGCAGCTGGCGTAGGTGAGCAGGGCGAAACTGGCGGCGTGGCTTTCGGGAAAGCCGTAGCTGCCGAAGCCCTTGATCTGCTCGAAGATGCGTCCGGCGAATTCGGCGGTGTAGCCGTTCTTCAGCATGCCTTTCAGCAGATCCTCGCGATGCGGTTCAAGGCCGCCGTGGCGCTTCCAGGCGGCCATCGAGCGACGCAATTGGTCGGCTTTGTCGGCGCTGTAATCGGCAGCGACCATCGCCAACTGCATGACCTGCTCCTGGAACAGTGGGACGCCGAGCGTCCGTTTGAAGACTTCAAAAAGCTGCGGTGGCAGATCGTCGGTGGCCTCCTCACCGCTGCGCCGGCGCAGATACGGATGCACCATGCCGCCCTGGATCGGCCCGGGGCGCACGATCGCCACCTGGATGACCAGGTCGTAGAACTCTTTTGGCTGCAGCCGCGGCAGCATCGCCATCTGCGCGCGCGATTCGATCTGGAACACGCCGATGGTGTCGGCGCGCTGGATCATCGCGTAGGTCTGCGGATCTTCGGCGGGAATGCTGGCGAGCGTGTAGTCGCGGCCGCGGTGCGCGCGCAGCAGGTCCAGGGTGCGTCGCAGCGCGCTGAGCATGCCCAGCGCGAGCACGTCGACCTTCATCAGCCCGACCAGTTCCAGGTCGTCCTTGTCCCACTGGATCACCGTGCGCTCGGCCATGGTCGCGTTCTCCACCGGCACCAGGGTGTGCAGCGCATGCTCGGAGATGACGAAGCCGCCGGGGTGCTGCGACAGGTGCCGCGGGAAGCCGAGCAGTTGGCCGGCGAGCACCAGCAGCCGGCGCATCACCGGCGTGTCCGGGTCGAAACCGCGTTCGCGCAGCAGTTCCTGCGCCGACTCCACCGGGTCGCGCTGGCCCAGCGCGGAGGACAGCGCATCGACGGTGTCACTGGGCAGTCCCAGTGCACGCGCCACGTCGCGCACCGCGCTGCGCGTGTGGTAGCTGATCGCCACCGCCGCCAGCGCGGCGCGCTCGCGGCCGTAGTGACTGAAGATGTACTGGATCACTTCCTCGCGGCGGTCGTGCTCGAAATCGATGTCGATGTCCGGCCGCTCCTTGCGCTCCTCGGAGATGAAACGCTCGAACAGCATGCCGATGCGGTCCGGATCGATCGCGGTGATACCCAGCGCGTAGCACACCGCCGAGTTCGCCGCCGAGCCGCGGCCCTGGCACAGGATGTCCTTGGAGCGCGCGAAGCGCACCAGGTCGTAGACGGTAAGGAAGTAGGACTCGTACTTCAGCCGCTCGATCACGCCGAGTTCGTGTTCGATCAGGCGCCGCGCCTTGTCCGGCACGCCGTGCGGCCAGCGCTCGGCCGCGCCGCGTTCGGTGAGGATGCGCAGCCACTGCGTGGGCGTGTGCCCGGGCGGTACCAGTTCGTGCGGGTATTCGTACTGCAGTTGGCCGAGGTCGAATGTGCAGCGCTGCGCGATGCGCACGGTTTCGGCCAGCAACGCGGGCGGGTACAGCGTCGCCAGCGTGGCGCGCGGGCGCAGGTGGCGTTCGCCGTTGGGATACAGGTGGGCGCCGGCGTCGTGCAGTGGCAGGCGCTGGCGGATCGCGGTCAAGGTGTCCTGCAGCGCGCGCCGGCCGCGTGCGTGCATGTGCACGTCGCCGCTGGCCACGGCCGGTAGCTGCAGCGCATGCGCCAACTGCAGGCGCGCCTGCAGCAGCGCGGCATCGTCGGGACCGCGCAGCAGTTCCACCGCCAGCCACAGCCGCTGCGGAAAACGTGCTTGCAGCCAGGCGCCATCCGCGTCGTCGTCGCCATCGCCGCGCGGCAGCCACAGGCACAGCAGGCCGGCGCCGTCGTCCGCGCTGGCCAGATCCTCGCGCAGCGCGCGGTAGCTGCCCTTGTCGGCGCGGCGCCGCGCCAGGGTGATCAGCCGGCACAGCCGCTGGTAGCCGTGCAGGGTCTCGGCCAGCAGCACCAGCTTGGGCCCGTGCTCGAACTGGATCTCGCTGCCGACGATGAGGTGCAGGCCCATGTCCTGGGCCGCCTGCCACGCGCGCACGATGCCGGCCAGGCTGCATTCGTCGGTGATCGCCAGGGCGCGATAGCCGTGGTGCAGCGCGCGTTCGCACAGTTCCCAGGGGTGCGAGGCACCGCGCTGGAAGCTGAAGTTGGACAGGCAATGCAGTTCGGCGTAGTCGGGCAGGGTAGGGTCCGCTGGCGTGCGCGGCACGTTGGCGGCGGGTGCGCTGGTTGGCGCAGGGGCGGGCGTCGGCAGCAGCCGCAGGCGCGGCGGCATGCGCGGGTGCGGCGGGGTGTGGCTCATGCGAACCAGCCGTGCAGCATCAGTGCGTCCGGCGCGTCGGCCGGGGCGAAGGCCCAGGCGCGCTGGCCCTGGCGGGTGCGCACCACGTAGTAGTCGCGACGCACGTCGCCGTCGTCCCACCAGCCGCTCTCGATGCGCTCCGGCCCGGCCAGGTGCTCGGGCACGCGCTCGCGCAGCGGCACCGGCCGCGCCAGCAGCCAGCCGGGGCGTGGCGGTGCGGCGGCGGGCGCGGCCGTGCTGCGCACCGCAGCGGATTCGGCGCGCCAGGCCAGCTCCGGGCGATGGTCGGCATGCGCGCGCAGGCCGTGCACGGCGTCGTCGCCCAGGCGCGCGCGCAGGCGTTCGCGCAGTTGCTCCCAGGGCAGTGCCTGCTGCGCGCGCTCGTCGAACAGTTCGCGCGCAGCCGGCACGAATGGCGGCAGTTCGTCGGCGCACAGGCGCAGCGCCTGCACCGGCGCCGGCACGCTGGCCTGCTGCAGGCGCCCGCGCGCCAGTTCGAACAGCATCGCTGCATCGCGCTCGGCGGCGAGCAGGCCCACCGGCACCGCGCTGGGCTCCAGGTCCTCGTGTTCCAGCAGCAGGCGGAAACGCTGCACGCCGCCATCGCGCCCGGCCAGGAATGCGGCCAGGTCC
The DNA here is from genome assembly GCF_038442435.1 of Xanthomonas protegens. Classification (NCBI taxonomy): domain Bacteria; kingdom Pseudomonadati; phylum Pseudomonadota; class Gammaproteobacteria; order Lysobacterales; family Lysobacteraceae; genus Xanthomonas; species Xanthomonas protegens. The sequence goes on from NZ_JAQJCQ010000021.1 coordinate 30,510, forward strand.
TGGGTCAGCCGGCGCAGCGGGAACAGCAGCGCCTGGTTGGATTCGGTGGCATAGCCCAGTTCCACGCGCGCATCGAAGCGGTCCGGCGGCAGGTAGTACTGCAACGGCAGCGGCGCCTGCCCGCGCAGCGCGTCCAGGTGCTGCAGCAGGGCCGGCGGATAGCGCCGTGCCAGTGCGGTGCGCGGCAGTGCGAACAGCTGCTGCAGGCGGCGCAGGCCCATCCGCGCGAAGCCCTCGGCCAGGGCCGGCGACAGCCCGGCGCGGGCGATCGGCAACTGCCCCAGCGCGCGCTGCAGCGCGGCGTTGTCGAGCAGGGCGATGCCGTCGTGCGCATTGACCAGCGCACGCGCGGCCAGCGGGTGCGGCGCGACCACGATGCGGTGGCGGAAGCCCAGCGCGGTCAGTTCCTCGCGCAGCCGCGCCTCGAAGCGCGGCCAGGGCCCGAACAGGCCGAGGCTGGCCTCGATCTCGAGCAGCAGCGCGCCGGGGTAGTCGGTGCTGACCAGCGAACTGAAGCGGTACGCCCACGCCGCGAGGAACTGCTGGCTGCGGCGGCTTTCTTCGGCATCGTGCAGGGCGGTGGCGAAGCGGTCGCACAGCGCCTGCGCGGTGACCAGCGATTGCCCGGGGCGCAGGCCGCGGGCGCGCGCGGCGGCGTTGACGGCCTTCAGCGTGCGCCGCTGCGGCGGGCCGTCGAGCAACGCCAGCGGTTCGTCCGGCGTCGGCCAGCGACGCAGGACGGTGTCCAGCGCCAGCTGCGGCAACAGGATGCAGGCCCAGCGCATGGTGGCGGTCTCACCCGGTCGCCAGGGCGGACAGGGCGATCGGCTGCGCCGGCGGCAGCCCGCCGCGGCACTTGAGCACGCGCAGTTGCGCCGGCGCGGCGTCGATGGCGATGCGCAGCGCGGCCGGCGACGGATTGGCGGCGGCCTTCAGCGGCCGATAGGCGAAGCCCAGGGTGCGCCCGGTCTCGGCCGCCACCTGCAGCCGGCGCAGGGTCTTGTCGCCGGCCAGCCCCGGCCAGCACAGCACCGCCGCGCAACTGCCCGAACGCAGGCATTGCTCGGCGGCCCAGGCCGCGTCGGCGCCGGCACGGACGATCTGCAACTGCGCCAGCACCACCCCGGCCTGCGCCCAGGCAGCGGGGTAGGGCAGGTACGGCGGATCGACCAGCACGATGCGGCCGCCGCCTTGCGACAGCCGCGCCAGCGTCGGCCACAGCAGCTGCAGCTCGCCGATGCCGTCGGCGGCGTGCAGCAGCTCGGTCAGCGCCATCTCCGGCCAGCCGCGCGCGGGCAGCACCGCGTCCAGCGCGGCGTGCCCGGTGGGCTGCGCGCTGGGCGGCAGCGCCGTCGGCTGGCCGCGCCAGACCCGGCGCTCGGCCAGCAGGCGGTCGAGGGCGACGACGGCGGCCATCAGCCGGGCCGGATCAGGCCGCAGTAATGCCCTTCGATGGCGAAGTCCTGCCCGCGACCGACCACGATCGGCGCATAGGCGGGATTGCGCGGCAGCAGCGCGATGCCGTCGCCATCGGCGCGGTAGCGCTTGATGGTGAGTTCGCCGTCCAGCCGCGCCACCACGATCTGGCCGTTGCGCGCGTCGGCGGCGCGGCGCACCCCGACCAGGTCGCCGTCGAGGATGCCGTCGTCGATCATCGAGTCGCCCTGCACCCGCAGCAGGTAGTCCGGGCGCAGCGCGAACACCGCACGGTCCAGGCGCAACTGCTGGTCCAGGCCGATGTCGGCGCCGATCGGCGTGCCGGCGGCGACCCGGCCCAGCACCGGCAACTGCAGCAGTTCGCTGCGGTTGCCGGCCTGCGCCGGGCGCAGACTGCGCGCCTGCTGCGGCACCTGCGCCAGCAGCCCGACCTCGACCAGCGCCTGCACGTGCTTGCGCGCGGCATTGCGCGAGGCGAAGCCGAAGCGTTCGGCGATCTCGGCCAGGCTCGGCGGCCGCCCCTCCTGCTCGATGCAGGCATGGACGTAGGCGAGGATGGCGGCGCGCTGCGGGGACAGGGTGGTCATGGTGTGCATTTGTACACCTTCGGCGGTGCCTTTGGCGAATGGACCTGCTGAATGCTTTTGGGGGAGGCGCTGTCGGTTTTTCCGGGGCAGCCGTTCTTGGGCGGTACCGCTGGTCTGGATGAGGCCAGTTCGTTGCCGCATCCTTTCTGGTCGGGACTGCATGCGGCAGGGTTCGCGATGCGCATGATGGTCACCTGGGACAGACTTGCGGCTTCTGGCCGCTGCGGCCAGGCGCCATTGTTGCGTTCACCGAGTGGAGTTGCAGGTTGTCTGCGACTGTCGCCGGTACGTCAGCTGACCGGGCAGCGTGTCGCGTCCGGAGCTGCCGATATGAGCGTCTTGACAAGCACACTGGGTGACGTCGCGATGGGCAGATTGGTCAGGGGTTGGAGTTGTGTGTTGCTCGGCGCCTTGGCGGTGTCTGGGCACGCTGCAGGGATCACTCGGCAGGATCTGCGGGACACCCTTCTGGCCTTTCGCGCCAAGGCGAGCGTCGGGCCTTTCGGGCCAGAAGAATTGCGCGAAGTGGCGAAGGTGCTGGATGGCGGTATTCCGTCCGAAGGCCAGGTCGGCTGCGAAGGGGTCAATGCCTTGGGGGCGATCGTGCTCGCGTCGCGCGGTGATGGGAAGCTCCAGACTCGGCTCATGGACGCGCTCTACGAGCGTGTGGGAGATGATGTCGACGCCCAGGGCTATGCTGAACTGGCTGACCGCGTGGCGCTCTCCAGCGGAAAGAAGCCATCCTACGGTGCAGTCCCCGAACTGAAGGACGGAGTGCTCCGGCTGCAAGAGGGCTTGAGCGAGATGGCGGTGAATCAGGAGCGTGATGACCTGGGGCTTGCGCCCATCGCTGTGGACCTTCGGGCTGCGAGTGACCTGATCTCTGTCGGCGTGCCCTATGACCAAGCGGTCGGTGGGGCCGCGTTGTGCCAGCGGCCGCAACCCATCACGCATCCCGATCTGAGGCGCTCTCTGGATGAGCGATACGCGCGGGACCAGAAGCTGAGGGAAGCGTGGGACGAGGCCGGGACCGGGGCGGATTCCGCCGAAGCGAAGGCGGCAGACGCCGACGATGCCAGGAATGCGGTGTTCGTAGCGGATGTGCTCAAGAAGTACGGCTTTCCCGATGCGCAAATGGTGGGACGCAAGGGCGTCATGGCGTTCTACATCCTGGTGCAGCACTCCCACAGTCCTGAGCTGATACGGGCGGCGCTCGGAATGGCGCGGCCGCTGATGCTCCGCGGCGAGATGGCTCGCCATGATTACGCGCTCATGATCGATCGACTGTGCATGTACCAAGGAAAAGACCAGATCTACGGCTCTCAGGTCAGCGAGGACGGCGGAAAGATCGAGCCGTATCCGATCCAGGACAGGGCCTCGCTGGATCGCCGGCGGGAGATCATGGCGATGGAACCGTTCGATGCATACCTGAGCTCGATGCAAAGTAATTGATCAAGGGCATGTCATTGGCGGGTGCCAATGTCCGGGGCCATGCGTTGAGTCGCAGGGTGGGGATTGCGTCAGCGACGGATGCCGGCCGAAGTCTTGGCTTTCGCCGTTGGCGCTTTGCCGACTGACCTGCCCGATTGCGTGGCGACCAGGTCGATCTGGATCCGGTAGCCCAGCGCCGTGGCCGCGCGGCTCAACGTGTCCAGGGTGAGGCTGGTATCGGTGGCGTCCAGCACGCGGTCCAGTTGCGAGCGGCTGGTGTTCATGCGCCGGGCCAGCGCGCTCTTGGTGAGCTTGGCGGACTTCATCGCTTCGGCGACCTGCCAGGCGATCACGCGCTTGGCAGCGAGTGCGGCGGTGTCTTCGAGGATGCCTTCTTCGGCCAGGAAGCTGTCGAAGCTGGATCCGATATGGGGATTGCGGCTCATCGCATCACCTTGTCTCTGCGGCGTTTGGCGGTGGCGAGATCGGCGCTCGGGGTCTTGCCCGATTTCTTGACGATGCCGTGCAGCAGCACCATGTCCGATCCAACGGTGGTGAAAAAGATCCGCGCAATGCCTTCGGGAATCGCACTGCGCACTTCCCACAGGCGCTGGTCCAGCTTGCGCACCAAGGGCATGCCGAGCGGCCATCCCAACTGCACTGTCTTGATGTCGCCGCCGATCGCTTTCCTGGCATCAGCCGACACCGCTTCCCTGAGCCAGACCCGCACCGGCTCGACGCCCGATGCGGCACGGTAGAAGCGCACGTCCAGTGTGGTCTCCATGACGGCATGGTGTACCAATCTTGGTGCATTCGCAAGGTGCGCCCGCTGTCCCCTTAGCCGCGCCCAGCGCCATCCTCGGGCATCGCCCCGGTGTAGCGCGCCCGTGGCCGGATCAGCTTGCCCAGGGCCTGCTGCTCCAGGGCGTGGGCCAGCCAGCCGGCCTGGCGGGCGGCGGCGAACAGGACCAGGGCGTGCGCCGCCGGCAGGTCGTGGACGAAGCAGAGCGCGGCCAGCAGGCAGTCGATGTTCGGGCGCTGGCCGCTGCAGTCCTGGGCGGCGGCGATCACCGCGTCCACGTGCTGCATCCGCGCGCTGTCGCCGCTGCGTTCGCGCAGCAGGCGCAGCACTTCGGCCGCGCGCGGGTCGCCGTCCGGGTACAGGGCATGGTGGAAGCCGGGCAGGTCGTCGCCGCGCTGCCAGCGTTCGGCGATCAGGGCGCTGGCGCTGGGCGCGTCCTGGGCGTCGCGCAGCAGGGCATGGGCGCGGGCGGTGGCACCGCCGTGGCGCGGGCCGGACAGCGCGGCCAGGCCGGCGCTGACGGTGGCGTGCAGCGGCGCGCCGGTGGAGGCGACCACGCGGGCGGCGAAGGCGGAGACGTTGAGTTCGTGGTCGGCGCACAGCAGCAGCGCGGCGCGCACCAGTTCGGCGAAGTCGGCATCGCCGGGACGCCAGTGGTCGGCGATCAGGCGATGCAGCGGGCGCGCGTCCGGCGCGGTGCCGACCAGCAGCGCGGCGTTCTGCCGCAGCAGGGTGGCGGCGATTTCGCGGCGCACGCCGGGGGCGGCGTTGAGCGACTGCCGAAGCTCCAGGGCCAGCAGCGGGATGCAGGCCATGGCGCGTTCCAGCGGCGGCAACGCGGCATGTCCGGCCAGCGGCGCCACTACCTCCGGCCAGGGCGCGACCGGGGCGCTGGCGAACGGGTCTTCGCCGTCGGGGCAATCCCACAGTAGTCGCGCGACGTCCTCCAGGCTGGCGCCGGCACGGACCATGGCCACCGCCGAGCGTCCGCGGTAGTAGGGGCCGTCGGGGCGGATCAGCGAGATCCGCGTCTCCAGCACCGGCAGGCCGCGGTCCAGGCTCTGCGCGGCACCACGCGCGGCGCCGCGGCCGGCGCGCTTGCGCTGCGCCAGCCGTTCCACTTCGGCGCGCAGGTAGGCGCGGCTGCGGTGGTCGGGACCGGCGCGCGAACCGAGCAGGCCGCGGCTGACGTAGGCGTACAGGGTGGCGCTGCTGATGCCGAGCAGGGCGCAGGCCTCCGCGGCGGAGATCAGGTTGCGGTCGGGAGCGTCGGACATGAAGGGACGATAGGTTGATTCATTGAATCAAGATTGATCCGTGCCTGCGAGAGTGCCAGATTGATGCCCATCGCGGAACGCCCGGCAGGGCGCTGCCGCCTCTACTTCAGGAGCCGCCCATGTCCCTCGTTTCCCCCGGCGCCGGTTTCCGCGCCGCCCTGGCCGCCGAAGCGCCGTTGCAGGTGATCGGTGCGATCAACGCCAACCATGCGCTGCTGGCGCAGCGCGCCGGCTACAAGGCCATCTACCTGTCCGGCGGCGGCGTCGCCGCTGGCTCGCTGGGCCTGCCGGACCTGGGCATCAACACCCTGGACGATGTGTTGATCGACGTGCGCCGCATCACCGACGTGTGCCCGCTGCCGCTGCTGGTGGACATCGACACCGGCTTCGGGCCGAGCGCGTTCAACATCGAGCGCACCATCAAGGCGCTGATCAAGGCCGGCGCGGCCGCCTGCCACATCGAGGACCAGGTCGGCGCCAAGCGCTGCGGCCACCGTCCGGGCAAGGAGATCGTCAGCCAGGGCGAGATGGTGGACCGGGTCAAGGCCGCGGCCGATGCCAAGACCGATCCGGACTTCTTCCTGATCGCGCGCACCGACGCGATCCAGGCCGAGGGCGTGGACGCGGCGATCGAACGCGCCATCGCCTGCGTGGAGGCCGGCGCCGACGGCATCTTCGCCGAGGCCGCCTACGACCTGGACACCTACCGCCGGTTCGTCGACGCGGTGAAGGTGCCGGTGCTGGCCAACATCACCGAGTTCGGCAAGACCCCGCTGTTCACCCGCGACGAACTGGCGTCGGCCGGCGTGGCGATCCAGTTGTTCCCGCTGTCGGCGTTCCGCGCCGCCAACAAGGCCGCCGAGGACGTGTACACCGCGATCCGCCGCGACGGCCATCAGCAGGGAGTGCTGGAGCGCATGCAGACCCGCGAGGAGCTGTACGAGCGCATCGGCTACCACGCCTTCGAGCAGCGCCTGGATGCGCTGTTCGCCAGCAAGGGCGCATGATCGGCGGCGATTTTCCCGCCCGAGTCCGTCCATGAATCCCAATGCCGGTCCCTCTTCGTCGCTGCGCAGCCGCATCGATCGCCGCCAGACCGCGCGGCAGTTGCTGCAGACCGAACTGGAGAAGCTGCCCGACGCCGAGCGCGAGGTGGTGGAGCGCTTCATCGCCAAGCGCCACGTGGCCCGCGACATCGTCAAGCAGGCCGACCGCGACCGCTCGCTGGGCGAGCGCGTCGCCGACCGCGTTGCCGAGATCGGCGGCAGTTGGAGCTTCATCATCGGCTTCTGCGTGGTGCTGCTGGGCTGGATCGCGCTCAACAGCCTGGTGCTGGCGCGCGCCTTCGATCCGTATCCCTACATCCTGCTCAACCTGTGCCTGTCGTGCCTGGCCGCGATCCAGGCGCCGGTGATCATGATGAGCCAGAACCGCCAGGCGGCGGTGGACCGCCTGCGCGCGCAGAACGACTACGAAGTGAACATCAAATCCGAACTGGAAATCCTGCAGGTGCACGAGAAGCTCAACCAGCTGCGCGAGCAGGACTGGGCGACGCTGGTGGACCAGCAGAACCGCCAGATCGCCATGCTGCAGCAATTGCTCGAGCGCGCCGGGGCCTGGCCACCGGCGCCGCACGCCCCCTGATCCACTGCGTCCATCCGACCGCAACACCGGGAGATTCGCCATGAACGACACCGCTCCGCAGACCGCCCCCGCCTTCAAGCCGAAGAAATCGGTGGCCCTGTCCGGCACCGCCGCCGGCAACACCGCGCTGTGCACGGTGGGCCGCAGCGGTAACGACCTGCATTACCGCGGCTACGACATCCTGGACCTGGCGCGCACCAGCCAGTTCGAGGAGATCGCCTACCTGCTGGTGCACGGCAAGCTGCCCAGCAACAGCGAGCTGCGCGGCTACAAGGCCAAGCTGCGCTCGCTGCGCGGCATCCCGGCCGCGGTCAAGGCCGCGCTGGAGCAATTGCCGCCGTCGGCGCATCCGATGGACGTGATGCGCACCGGCGTGTCGGTGCTGGGCTGCGTGCAGCCGGAGAAGGACGACCACAACCATCCCGGCGCGCGCGACATCGCCGACAAGCTGATGGCCAGCCTCGGCTCGATGCTGCTGTACTGGTACCACTACAGCCACAACGGCCGGCGCATCGAGGTGGAGACCGACGACGATTCGATCGGCGGGCACTTCCTGCGCCTGCTGCACGGCTTCAAGCCGCACGAGGAATGGGTGCAGGCGATGCACACCAGCCTGATCCTCTACGCCGAGCACGAGTTCAACGCGTCCACCTTCGCCTGCCGGGTCATCGCCGGTACCGGCAGCGACATGTACAGCGCCATCGCCGGCGGCATCGGCGCGCTGCGCGGGCCCAAGCACGGCGGCGCCAACGAGGTCGCGTTCGAAGTGCAGAAGCGCTACGACACGCCGGACGAGGCCGAGGCCGACATCCGTGCGCGGGTCGAGCGCAAGGAAGTCATCATCGGCTTCGGCCACCCGGTGTACACGGTGTCCGATCCGCGCAACCAGGTCATCAAGGACGTGGCGCGCGAACTGTCCGAGGCGCAGGGCAGCCGCAAGATGTACGACATCGCCGAGCGCCTGGAGACGGTGATGTGGGACATCAAGAAGATGTTCCCCAACCTGGACTGGTTCAGTGCGGTCAGCTACCACATGATGGGCGTGCCGACGGCGATGTTCACCCCGCTGTTCGTGATCGCCCGCACCGCCGGCTGGAGCGCACACATCATCGAGCAGCGCGTCGACGGCAAGATCATCCGCCCCAGCGCGAACTACGTGGGGCCGGAGGATCAGGCGTTCGTGCCGATCGATCAGCGCAAGTAATTCTCCCCTCTCCCGTCGGGAGAGGGGTCGGGGGTGAGGGTACGGGCGCAGCCTCGTGGTGTTCGGTCGCACGAGCTTGGCCCGCATCCTCATCCGCTCGCATGAGGAGTCGGGTTGCACCAGGCTTCGCTCGTACCCTCATCCGCCCTCATGAGGAATCTGGTTGCACTAGGCTTCGCCCGTACCCTCATCCGCCCCTTCGGGGCACCTTCTCCCGAAGGGAGAAGGGATCAGTCTTCGCTTTTTTCTACTGTAGCCAGCCATGAACAGCCACTACCGTAAATCCCTTTCCGGCACCGCGCTGGACTACTTCGACGCGCAGGCCGCAGTCGATGCGATCAGCCCGGGCGCCTACGCCGGCCTGCCCTACGTGTCGCGGGTGTTCGCCGAGAACCTGGTGCGTCGCTGCGATCCTGGCCTGCTGCAGGATGCCTTGCTGCAGCTGATCGAACGCCGCCGCGACCTGGATTTTCCGTGGTTTCCGGCGCGGGTGGTGTGCCACGACATCCTCGGCCAGACCGCGCTGGTGGACCTGGCCGGACTGCGCGACGCCATCGCCGAGCAGGGCGGCGACCCGGCCAAGGTCAATCCGGTGGTGCCGGTGCAATTGATCGTCGACCACTCGCTGGCGGTGGAGTGCGGCGGCGACGATCCGCAGGCCTTCGCCAAGAACCGCGCGATCGAGGATCGCCGCAACGAGGACCGCTTCCACTTCATCGACTGGAGCAAGCGCGCATTCCGCAACGTGGACGTGATCCCGCCGGGCAACGGCATCATGCACCAGATCAATCTGGAGAAGATGTCGCCGGTGATCTACGTGCACGACGGCGTCGCCTTCCCCGATACCTGCGTGGGCACCGACAGCCACACCCCGCACGTGGACGCGCTGGGCGTGATCGCGATCGGCGTCGGCGGGCTGGAAGCGGAGAGCGTGATGCTCGGTCGTGCCTCGTGGATGCGCCTGCCGGACATCGTCGGCGTGGAGCTGAGCGGCCGGCCGCAGCCCGGCATCACCGCCACCGACGTGGTGCTGGCGCTGACCGAGTTCCTGCGCCAGGAGCGCGTGGTCGGCGCGTACCTGGAATTCTTCGGCGAAGGCGCCGCCGCGCTGACCATCGGCGACCGCGCCACCATCTCCAACATGTGCCCGGAATACGGCGCCACCGCGGCGATGTTCTACATCGATCAGCAGACCCTGGACTACCTGCGCCTGACCGGGCGCGAGGAAACGCAGGTGGCGCTGGTGGAGCAGTACGCGCGCACCACCGGGCTGTGGGCCGACGCGCTGGCCACCGCGCAGTACGAGCGCGTGCTGCGCTTCGACCTGTCGCAGGTGGTGCGCAACATGGCCGGCCCCAGCAATCCGCACAAGCGCGTGGCGACCACCGAACTGGCCGCGCGCGGCATCGCCGACGCCACCAAGCTGGCCGCCGGCCAGGCCGAGCAGGCGCAGGGGCGCATGCCCGACGGTGCGGTGATCATCGCCGCCATCACCAGCTGCACGAACACCTCCAACCCGCGCAACGTCATCGCCGCCGGCCTGCTGGCGCGCAATGCGCGCGCGCGCGGCCTGGCCCGCAGGCCGTGGGTGAAAACCTCGCTGGCGCCCGGTTCCAAGGCGGTGCAGCTGTACCTGGAAGAGGCCGGCCTGCTGCCGGACCTGGAAGCGCTGGGCTTCGGCATCGTCGCCTTCGCCTGCACCACCTGCAACGGCATGAGCGGCGCGCTGGAACCGCGCATCCAGCAGGAGATCGTGGCGCGCGACCTGTACGCCACCGCGGTGCTGTCGGGCAACCGCAACTTCGACGGGCGCATCCATCCTTACGCCAAGCAGGCGTTCCTGGCCTCGCCGCCGCTGGTGATCGCCTACGCCATCGCCGGCACGGTGCGCTTCGACATCGAGAAGGACGTGCTGGGTACTGATGCCGATGGGCGCGAAGTGCGGCTGAAGGACATCTGGCCCAGCGACGCCGAGATCGATGCGGCGGTGCGCGCCGCGGTGAAGCCGGAGCAGTTCCGCCGCGTCTATGCGCCGATGTTCAACGTGCGCGTGGAGCAGGGCGCGCCGGTGGCGCCGCTGTACGCCTGGCGCCCGCGCAGCACCTACATCCGCCGCCCGCCGTACTGGGAAGGCGCGCTGGCCGGCGAACGCACGCTGCGCGGCATGCGCGCGCTGGCGGTGCTCGGCGACAACATCACCACCGATCACCTTTCGCCGTCCAACGCGATCCTGGCCGACAGCGCCGCCGGCGAATACCTGGCGCACATGGGCGTGCCGGAGGAGGACTTCAATTCCTACGCCACCCATCGCGGCGACCACCTCACCGCGCAGCGCGCCACTTTCGCCAACCCGAAGCTGATCAACGAAATGGCGGTGGTCGATGGCAAGGTGAAGCAGGGCTCGCTGACCCGGCTGGAGCCGGACGGGCAGGTGCTGCGCATGTGGGAGGCGATCGAGACCTACATGGCGCGCAAGCAGCCGCTGATCGTGATCGCCGGCGCCGACTACGGCCAGGGATCCTCGCGCGACTGGGCGGCCAAGGGCGTGCGCCTGGCCGGGGTCGAGGCCATCGTCGCCGAAGGCTTCGAGCGCATCCACCGCACCAACCTGATCGGCATGGGCGTGGTGCCGCTGCAGTTCCTGCCCGGCACCACGCGCACGACCCTGGGCATCGACGGCAGCGAGACCTTCGACGTGGTCGGCGCGCGCACCCCGGGCGCCACGCTGACGCTGCGCATCGTGCGCAAGGACGGCGCCGTGGTGGAGGTGCCGGTGCTGTGCCGCCTGGACAGCAACGAGGAGGTGTCCATCTATGAGGCCGGCGGCGTGCTGCAGCGCTTCGCCCAGGACTTCCTCGAGGACGCCCGCAGCGCCTGAGCCGGCTGCCGCTGTCTTCGGGCGCGTGCCATGCTGGCCGCGCCCGCCACCGCCGAGGAGACCGCCATGACCACGTCCGCCGCCACCACCGGGACCGTCCACTTGCATCGCGTGCTGCGCGCGCCGGCCGAGCGCGTCTACCGCGCCTTCCTGGAGCCGGCGGCGCTGGTCAAGTGGCTGCCGCCGCACGGCTTCGTCGCCACCGTGCATGCGCTGGACGCGCGGGTGGGCGGCAGCTACCGGATGAGCTTCACCAACCTTGGCACCGGCACCAGCAGTGCCTTCGGCGGCACCTACCTGGAGCTGGTGCCTGGCCAGCTGATCCGCCACACCGACCGCTTCGACAACCCGGACCTGCCCGGCGAGATGATCGTGACCGTGCGGCTGCGGCCGGTGGCCTGCGGCACCGCGCTGGAGATCGTGCAGGAGGGCATCCCGCCGCAGATCCCGGTGGAGTTCTGCCACCTCGGCTGGCAGGAGTCGCTGAGCCTGCTGACGCAACTGGTCGAGCCCGAGATTCCCGATTCGCCCTGATCCGTCGTTTCTTCTTTTCGCACGCAACCGGAACCGCCATGGCCCACGCTCCGCAACTCCGCATCCCCGCCACCTACATGCGCGGCGGCACCTCCAAGGGCGTGTTCTTCCGCCTGCAGGACCTGCCCGCGGCGGCGCAGACGCCGGGCCCGGCGCGCGATGCGCTGCTGCAGCGGGTGATCGGCAGCCCCGATCCCTACGCCAAGCAGATCGACGGCATGGGCGGGGCCACGTCCAGCACCAGCAAGACCGTGATCGTGGCGCCGAGCACGCGCCCGGACCACGACGTGGACTATCTGTTCGGCCAGGTGGCGATCGAGCGCGCGTTCGTGGACTGGAGCGGCAACTGCGGCAACCTGTCCGCTGCGGTGGGGCCGTTCGCGATCGCCGCCGGGCTGGTGGATCCGGCGCGGATTCCGCGCGATGGCATCGCCACGGTGCGGATCTGGCAGGCCAACATCGGCAAGACCATCGTCGCGCAAGTGCCGATGACCGACGGCGCGGTGCAGGAGACCGGCGATTTCGAGCTGGACGGGGTGACCTTCCCGGCGGCGGAGATCGCGCTGGAATTCCTCGACCCGGCCGCCGACGAGGACGGCGCCGGCGGCGCCATGTTCCCCACCGGCAACCTGGTCGACACGCTGGAGGTGCCCGGGGTCGGCAGCTTCCAGGCGACCCTGATCAACGCCGGCATTCCCACCATCTTCCTCGAGGCGCAGGCGCTGGGTTACCTGGGCACCGAACTGCAGGACGCGATCAACGGCGATGCGCAGGCGCTGCAGCGCTTCGAAACCATCCGCGCGTACGGCGCGCTGCGCATGGGCCTGATCGCCACGCTGGAAGACGCGGCGACGCGCCAGCACACGCCCAAGGTCGCCTTCGTCGCGCCTCCGGCCGACTACACCGCCTCCAGCGGCAAGCCGGTGGCGGCCGCCGACATCGACCTGCTGGTGCGGGCGATGTCGATGGGCAAGCTACACCACGCGATGATGGGCACCGCAGCGGTGGCGATCGGCACCGCCGCGGCGATTCCCGGCACCCTGGTCAACCGCGCCGCCGGCGGCGGCGAACGCACCGCGGTGCGCTTCGGCCATCCCTCCGGCACCTTGCGGGTCGGCGCCGAGGCGCGCCAGGTCGACGGCCAGTGGACGGTCACCAAGGCCTTGATGAGCCGCAGCGCGCGGGTGCTGATGGAAGGCTGGGTGCGGGTGCCGGAGACGCCGGCGGGTTGAGCCGGCAGGCCATGCGGAGGCGCAAGTTCCGCATGGCGCTGCCAACCGCGGCGGGACCGCTCAACTGCAGTCCGCGTTGAGCGACGGGTAGGCCGTGTTGAGCAGCCATTTGCCGGCCGTGCCTTTCGCGCCGGGGGAGTTGGCGTACCAGAAGCAGACCTTGACCGGCTTGAACTTGCGCCAGGTGCTGCAGATGCCGTTCCCGTCCGCGGCGGTGCAGGCCCATCCCGCGGTGATGCCGACACTGGCCGCATCGACGATGTCTTTCGCGCCGCCACCAGTGCCGCAGTCGGCGTGCTTGCCTGTCTTGGCCGCGGCCCAGTTGTTGAAGGCGCCCTGGAACGTCGCCCAGTTGGCGAACGCCGATTTTCCGAGCTGACTCTGCGCGCCGCTGGGCGGCAGCGGCGTCGTGGCGTTCTGCATGTGCAGGCCGACGTGCCCGCCAATGCCACCAGCGGCGCGATTGGCGGTGTCCGACGCGGTGCTGGCTACGATGTTGTCGACCGCGGTGCAGGTCTTGGCCTGGGCGGAGCAGGTGAGCAGCGTCGCGCAGAGTGCGGCGACGAGGGACAGGGATCGGGGTGTGAACATCGGGGTCTCTCCAAGGCAGCGCGGATGCGCGCTCTTCAGACGCAGTAGCGGTCGCTGTGTGAAGCGGCGCGCCGGATGCGATGCCATTTCGTGCTGCCCGTGTGGGCTTGCGGCAGCGGGATGGCCGTCTGCGCTGCTGGCGTTCCTGCCGCGGGCGCGGGACGTGCGGGTTGGCACGGGTGCTCGGAGGAGCGGCGTGCCATGGTTGAAGCATTGCCGGGGCGTGTTGCTTCCACCGGCGCTCCAAAGTGGCCTGCAGCCTGAGAACTCCCCGCGTCGGGATTGAAGTCCCTCCCACAAGGCATCTCGCGGTCCCATGCTCCGCCACCGCCACCGCCACCGCCACCGCCACCGCCACCGGTGCCGGTGGCGGTGGCGGTGGCGGCGCGCTGTGCATGCTCTTGTAGGAGGGACTTCAGTCCCGACGCGACAAAAGCGGCTGTGGCCATCCAAAAAGGGAAGGCGGCCCGGGCCGGCAGGCGAGCCGCCGCCGCCAGGCCCCGCTGTTGCCAATCCCGACTCCCCAATCCCAAATCCCCGCCCCCCAGGTGACGCCGGCCGCCGCAGGTTGTATATTTTGTGTTAATTATGCTGCGGCGCGGCAAGGACTCGGCGCGCTCCCGATTACGCCCACCCATCCCGGAGTTCCCATGTCTGCCAGTTGGTCGCTGCGCGCCAGTGCGCTTGCCGTTGCCGTCGTTTCCGCGCTTTCGTTCCCCGCCGCCGCCCAGCAGGCGGACAGCACCGACGGGGCCGCCCGTCTGGACACGATCAAGGTCACCGCCGAGCGCCGTGCCGAGGACTCCAAGGACGTGCCGGTGTCGGCCAGCGTGCTGCGCCCGGAATACCTGGACGCCATCGCCACCAGCGGCTCGGACGTGCGCGTGCTGGCCGGCAAGGCGCCCAGCCTCAACGTCGAGTCGTCCAACGGCCGCGTGTTCCCGCGCTTCTACATCCGCGGCTACGGCAACACCGACTTCAACACCTACGCCTCGCAGCCGGTGTCGCTGATCTATGACGACGTGGTCGCCGAGAACGCGTTCCTGAAGGGCTTCCCGATCTTCGACCTGCAGAGCCTGGAAGTGCTGCGTGGTCCGCAGGGCACGCTGTTCGGCCGCAACACCCCCGCCGGCGTGGTCAAGTTCAACTCGGTCAAGCCGACCATCGGCGCCAACGACGGCTACGCCAGCCTGTCCTACGGCACCTACGGCACCATGACCATGGAAACCGGCCTGAGTGTGGCGATGGGCGACAAGTGGGCCGCGCGCCTGTCGGCGCTGGGCCAGCGCCGCGGCGACTGGGTCGACAACACCATCGACAACCGTTCGTTCGAAGGCTACATGGACTCGGCGGTGCGCTTGCAGGTGCTGTTCCAGCCGGGCGAGGACTTCAGCGCGCTGTTCAACGCGCACGCGCGCCACCTCGACGGCACCGCGCGGCTGTTCCGCGCCAACATCTTCCAGCCGGGCACCAACCAGCTGGTCGCCGGCTTCGATCCGGACAAGGTGTCCATCGACGGCAAGAACACCCAGGAACTGCAGACCTACGGCGGCAGCGCCAACCTGACCTGGGACCTGGGCGACATCGTGCTGCACTCGATCACCGGCTACGAGGGCATCGGCAAGTACTACAGCCGCGGCGACATCGACGGCGGCTACGGCGCGGTGTTCGCGCCGCCGTCCGGCCCCGGGGTGATCGCGTTCCCGGTGGAAACCGCCGGCGGCATCAAGAACCTGGACCAGTACTCGCAGGAGCTGCGCGCCGAGTCGCAGTACACCGGACCGCTGAACTGGCAGGCCGGTCTGTACTACTTCCACGATTCGGTGGAAGGCGAGAACTACACCTACAACACCCTGGCCGGCGGCACCCTGTCCAGCTACCAGCTGACCCGCCAGCGCAACACCTCGTGGGCGGCGTTCGGCTCGCTGAACTACGCGGCCACCGAGCGCCTGAACCTGCGCGCCGGCATCCGCTACACCTACGACAAGAAGACCTTCGACGTGCTCGCGCTGGACCGCGTGACCCTGCAGCAGCCCTCCAGCGGCAGCACCGACAACTCCAAGGTCACCGGCGACCTCAGCGCCACCTACACCATCAACGACAACATCAACGTCTACGGGCGCGCCGCCCGCGGTTTCCGCGGCGCCAGCTTCGGCGTGCCGTCGGCCACCGCGCCGCTGACCGTGGCCGCGCCGGAGACCGTGGACTCCTACGAGATCGGCATCAAGTCCGACCTGTTCGACAAGCGTGCGCGCCTGAGCTTCGACGTCTACGACTTCAAGGTGAAGAACCAGCAGCTGACCGCGGTCGGTGGCGCGTCCAACGACGTGCGCCTGCTCAACGCCAAGGCCTCCAAGGCGCGCGGCGCCGAGTTCGACTTCGAAGCGCTGCTGACCCAGAACCTGCGCATGACCCTGGGCGGCGCCTACAACTGGACCCGCATCGAGGACTCGACCCTGTCGGTGGGCGTGTGCCGCACCTGCACCGTGACCGATCCGGTCAACGCTTCCGGCCGCGCGCTGATCGACGGCAACGTGTTGCCGCAGGCAGCCAAGTGGATGGGCAACGCGACCCTGCGCTACGGCATCCCGGTCGGTGACGACGCCGAGTTCTTCTTCTTCACCGACTGGTCCTACCGCAGCGAGATCAACTTCTTCCTGTACGACTCGCGCGAGTTCGTCGGCCAGCCGCTGCTCGAGGGCGGTGCCAAGATCGGCTACAACTGGGGCGCCGGCGCGTACGAGGTCTCGGTGTTCTGCCGCAACTGCACCAACCAGATCCGCGCCACCGGTGCGATCGACTTCAACAACCTCACCGGCTTCATCAACGATCCGCGCATCGTCGGCGCGCAGTTCCGCGCCAACTTCTGATCCGCGGCCCCGCCGTTGCACCACCGACCGCCGGCTATCATGCCGGCGGTTCTTTTTTGGGAGACACGCATGCGCGTGCTGAAGCAATGGGCGGCGTCGGCGCTGCTGATCGCGGCCGTGTGGGTGAACGATGCGACGGCGGCGACGGCGCCAGCAACGGCCGCGCCACCGCAGAAGGTGGTGGTGTCCACCGACGTCGGCGACGACATCGACGATGCGTTCGCGCTGGCGCTGCTGTTGCGCAGCCCGGAGCTGCAGGTGCTGGGCATCGCCTCGGCCTGGGGCGATACCGGCCTGCGTGCGCAACTGCTGCAGCGGCTGCTGCAGCAGGCCGGCCGCAGCGACATTCCGCTGGCGATCGGGCAGCGCACAGACAGCACGATTCCCTTCAGCCAGGCGCGCTGGGCGGCGAAGGGCACGCTGCCGCGCAAGGCGCCGGATGCGGCCGACTTCATCGTGGCGCAGGCGCGGCGGCATCCCGGCCAGGTCACCCTGCTGGTGCTCGGCCCGCTGACCGACGCGGCGCGCGCGCTGCAGCGCGATCCGGCCGGTTTCGCCCAGCTCAAGCAGGTGGTGCTGATGGGCGGCTCGGTACGCGTGGGCTACGGCAAGTCGCGCTACCGCCCGCCGAATCCGCCGGCGGCCGAGTACAACATCGCCGCCGACATCCCCGCTGCGCAGCGCGTGTTCGCCGCCGGCGTGCCGATCGTGATGCTGCCGCTGGACGCCACCCAGGTGACCCTGGAGGAGCCGGAGCGGGTGGCGCTGTTCGCCCATGGCGAGCCGCTGACCGATGCGTTGGCGCAGCTCTACTACCAGTGGCGCGACACCGACCAACCCTGGGCCAGCGCCACCCCGACGCTGTTCGACGTGGTGCCGGTGGCGCAGTTGATGGATCCCGGCCTGTGCCCCACCGTGCCGCTGCGCATCGTGGTCGACGACAAGGGCTACACCCGCGAGGCGCCGGCGGCGGAAACAGCGGGGGCTGCGGCCAATGCGCAGGTCTGCCTGGCACTGGATCGGCCGCGGCTGATTGCGCTGTACATGCAGCGGCTGCTGCGCTGACGCGTGGTCGCGACAAGCGGGGCAGTTGGCTGATTCGTTGCGCTGCAGTCGGGACTGAAGTCCCTCCCACATGAGGCTCGCGCCGTGCGTGCCAACGGCAGGGCCATCGGATTGGCTTCCCTGTGGGAGGGACTTCAGTCCCGACGAGTGGAGCCATCGGCGCATCCATTGCCGCCGCGCCGGGACAGATGTCCCTCCCACATGACCTCGAGCGAAGGTGCGCGGGTACTCAGGGTAGGAGCGGCTTCAGCCGCGACGGGCGTTCCCGGGGATGTCTGTCGCGGCCGATGGCCCGAGGCTATGTAGAGCCAGGGGCTCCACGGCGATCGGTGGCATGGTTGCGGGAGATGCTTCCGCGCCGACGGCGGCCTGCCGCGCACACGCCGACGGATGGCGCATCTTCGCCCCTCCAGCCGTCGCGCCGGCGCTTTATACTCGCGCCACATTCACGGAGCGAACGCATGCACACGGATTCGAAGCGGCGCTGGGCGGGCCTGCGCGCGGGGTTGATGGGGACGTTCTTGCTGCTGGGCCTGGCGTTGGCGCTGGGCGGCTGCAAGCGCAACGAATCCGGGCAGTTGCCCGAGGCCAGCGGCGAGCCGGTGAAGGGGCAGAAGGAAGCGATGAAGGGCTTCGGCCTGGTCCGCGCCTATCCCGACCAGAAGAGCGACGGGCTGTCGCTGGCGCTGGAGTTCTCGCGGCCGCTGGTCGGCACCCAGGATTTCGACAAGCTGCTGCGCTTCGAGGAGAAGGTCGGCACCGACGAGAGCGCCTGGTCGCTGTCCGACGACGGCAAGACCCTGCGCTATCCCTACGTGGAGGCGGCCAAGGACTACACCGTGGTGATCTCGGCCGACCTGCTGGCCGCCGACGGCAGCCGCCTGGGCAAGCCGCTCAAGCAGAAGGTCTACACCGGCGAACTGACCCCGGCGGTCGGCTTCGCCTCGCAGGGCAGCGTGCTGCCGGCGCGCGAGAGCCGCGGCCTGCCGGTGGTCTCGCTCAACGTGCCGGAAGTGGACGTGGAGTTCATGCGGGTCAAGGAGGGCGCGCTGCCGACGTTCTTCGCCCAGTACCAGCGCGGCGGCCGCCGCGGCACCTGGGAACTGGATAGCGAGTACGGCGAGCACACCCCGATCTCGCAGATGGCCGACTCGGTCTACGTCAACCGCTTCGTGCTCGGCGGCGACAAGAACGAGCGCGCGCTGACCTACCTGCCGATCCAGGAAATCAAGGAACTGCAGGCGCCGGGCCTGTACTTCGCGGTGCTGCGCCGCCCCGGCAAGTTCGACAACGAATACGACACCGCCTTCTTCACCGTCAGCGACATCGGCCTGCACGCGCGCGCCTACAAGGACAAGCTGTTCGTGCACACCGCCTCGCTGCAGAGCGGCGAGCCGCTGAAGAAGGTGGAGCTGCGCGTGCTCGGCGCCGACGGCGAGCTGTTCCTGAAGGGCCAGACCGACGACAACGGCAACGCGCTGCTGAACTACACGCTCGACGCCGGCCAGGTGCTGGTGGCGCGCAGCGGCACCGATCTGTCGATGCTGCCGTTCAACCAGCCGGCGCTGGACCTGAGCGAGTTCGCGGTGGCCGGGCGCGAGAACGCCTGGTTCGACGTGTTCGCCTGGTCCGGCCGCGACCTGTACCGCCCCGGCGAGACCGTGCGGGTGTCGGCGCTGCTGCGCGACAACGACGGCAAGCCGGTGCCGACCACCGGCAAGGGCACGCAGCCGGTGTTCCTGCGGCTGAAGCAGCCCGACGGCAAGATCTTCCGCGAGACCCGGCTGCAGCCGGGCGAGCAGGGCTATTTCAGCTTCGAGCAACTGATCCCCGCCGATGCGCCGACCGGACGCTGGCAGGTGGAGTTCCGCACCGACCCGACCAGCAAGGAAGCGGTGCAGGGCATGACCCTGCGCATCGAGGAGTTCCTGCCCGAGCGCATGAAGCTGGACCTGGACAGCGCGCAGAAGACGCTCAAGCCGGGCGAGCCGTTCAAGCTGCAGGCCACCGCCGCCTACCTGTACGGCGCGCCGGCCGCGGGCAACCGCTTCACCGCCAAGCTGGCGGTGGCGGTGGAGCAGCATCCGGTGGAGGCGCTGCCGGGCTACTTCTTCGGCGACCCGACCCTGCAGCTGCCGCGCGAGGCCAAGGACGTGGTCGACACCGAGTTCGGCGCCGACGGCAAGCTCAGCGAGGACCTGGCGCTGCCCGACGAGGCCAAGCCGACCAGCACCATTGCCGCGCTGGTCTCGGCCAGCGTGTACGAGACCGGCGGCCGCACCGTCACCCGCACGCTCAAGCGCGTGCTGTGGCCGGCGCCGGCGCTGGTCGGCGTGCGCCCGCTGTTCGACGACAAGGACGGCGCCGACGCCAACGCCAACGCGCGCTTCGAACTGATGCGCGTGGATGCGCAGGGCAAGCCGCAGCCGGCCCAGGGCCTGAAGGTGACCCTGGTGCGCGAGCTGCGCGACTACCACTGGGCGTTCACCGACAACCGCTGGGACTACGACTTCACCCGCCGCTTCGAGAACAAGCAGACGCTCACCGTCGATGCCGGCGCCAGCGCCGCCAAGGTCGACTTCCCGGTGGAGTGGGGCGAGTACCGGGTGGACGTGTTCGACCCGGCCACCGGCCTGACCACGCGTTATCCGTTCCATGCCGGCTGGAGCTGGAACGACGAGAACCGCGGCCTCGATGCGCGCCCGGACAAGGTCAAGCTGGCGCTGGACAAGACCGGCTACAAGGCCGGCGACACGCTCAAGGTCACCCTGACCCCGCCGCATGCCGGCCCCGGCCTGCTGATGGTCGAGAGCGACCGCATGCTGTACGTGCAGGACATCGACGTGAAGCCGGGCAGCCGCTTCGAGATCCCGGTGACCAAGGACTGGGAGCGCCACGACGTCTATGTCACCGCGCTGGTGTTCCGTGGCGGCTCGGCGCCGAGCAAGATCACCCCGGCGCGCGCGGTCGGCGTGGCCTACGTGCCGATGGACCGCAAGGCCCGGCGCGTGGCGGTGGGCCTGGTCGCGCCCAAGCAGATGCGTCCGGAGCAGCCGCTGCCGGTGACGGTGAGCGTGCCGGAACTGGCCGGCAAGCAGGCGCACGTGACCATCTCCGCGGTGGACGTGGGCATCCTCAACATCACCCGCTTCCCGGTGCCCAACGCCAACGCGCAGTTCTTTGCGCAGCGGCGCCTGGGCGTGGACGCCTACGACATCTACGGCCGGGTGATCGAGAGCTTCGAGGGCGGCACCGGCAAGCTGCGCTTCGGCGGCGACATGGCGCTGGCGGCGTTGCCGCAGGCCAAGCGGCCGACCGCGCGGGTGCAGACCGTGGACCTGTTCTCCGGCCCGGTGCAACTGGACGCCAAGGGCAACGCCCGCGTGCAGCTGCCGGTGCCGGACTTCAACGGCACCCTGCGCGTGTCGGCGCTGGTCTATTCGGACGAGCGCTACGGCAACCGCGACGTGGAGACCCTGGTGCGCGCGCCGATCGTGGCCGAGGCCAGCATGCCGCGGGTGATGGCGCCGGGCGACCGCAGCACCGTGACCCTGGACGTGCAGAACTTCACCGGCCAGCCGGGCGAGTTCAAGGTGCGGGTGGACGGCGAAGGCCCGCTGGCGATCGCCGACAACGCGCGCAGCGCCAAGCTGGGCAAGGACGGCAAGGCCACCCTGAGCTTCCCGCTGGTGGCGCAGGAAGGCTATACGGTGGCCAAGGTACGGGTGCGCGTGGAGGGCAATGGCTATGCCGCCGACCGCCGCTACGACCTGCCGGTGCGTGCGGCGTGGCCGTCGGTGCTGCGCGCGCAGACCCGCGTGCTCGACCCGTTGGCGCCGGTGACCCTGGGGGCCAGCGATGCCGAGGGCCTGATGGCCGGCTCGGTCAACGCGCGCATGCTGGTCAGCGCATTGCCGCCGATCCCGTTCGCCAGCGCCCTGCAGGGCGCGCTGCAGTATCCCTACGGTTGTGCCGAGCAGACCACCAGCAAGGGCTACGCCGCGCTGCTGCTCGACGACGCCACCGCGCGCCTGCTCGGGGTCAAGGGCCTGGATGCGGCCACGCGTCGCGCGCGCATGGAAGGCGCGTTCGGGCGGCTGGCTTCGATGCAGGTGTCCAGCGGCCACTTCTCGATGTGGGGCGACGACGGCTACGTCAATCCGGGGCTGACCCCGTACATCGCCGAGTTCCTGCTCGACGCCAAGGACGCCGGTTTCGCGGTGCCCGACAACGTGCTGCAGAAGGCGTTGAACCGGCTCAGCGAGGACCTGCTGTCCGGCGGCAACAACTTCTACGGCCAGGACCGCCGCGAGAACCTGAAGTTCGCCAATCAGGCCTGGTCCGGCTACGTGCTGGCGCGGGTCAACCGTGCGCCGCTGGGCACGCTGCGCGCGCTGTACGACAACGACCGCAGCAAGGCGCTGACTGGCCTGTCGCTGGTGCACCTGGGCGTGGCGCTGTCGCTGCAGGGCGACAAGAAGCGTGGCGAAGCGGCGATCGCCGCCGGTTTCGCCAAGGACAGCGCCGACCGGCCGCGCTACTTCGGCGACTACGGCAGCGTGGTCCGCGACGATGCGCTGATGGTCGCGCTGCTGCACGAGCGCGGCCTGGCCAAGCCCGAGTACGACGCGCGGGTGATGGCGCTGGGCCGCGAACTGGACGCGCGCCGGCGCGGCGGCTGGCTGTGGCTGAGCACGCAGGAACAGGTGGCGCTGGCTCGCATGGGCAAGGCCCTGCTCAACAGCCAGACCGCGCAGGTGTCCGGACAGTTGAGCATCGGCGACAGCAGCGAGGCGATCGCACCGGCCAAGGCCTTCGGCCGCCAGTTCGACGAGGCCGAGCTGGCGCGCGGCGTGCACTTCGTGCCGCAGGGCCAGCCGCCGCTGTACGCCAGCCTGGAAATCGCCGGTGTGCCGCGCACCCCGCCGGCGGCCGACGACAGCACGCTGAAGGTGGAACGCAGCTTCTACGGCACCGACGGCAAGCCGTGGACGCCGCAGCCGCTGAAGGAGGGCGAGGCGCTGATCGTGCGCGTCACCATCACTTCCGACACCAGCATGCCCGACGCGCTGCTGACCGACCTGTTGCCGGCCGGCCTGGAGATCGAGAACTTCAACCTGGGCGACGCCAAGCAGTGGGCCGACGTGGTGGTGGACGGCATCGAGATCAGCGACCGCTCCAACGCCGCCGACGTCAAGCACGAGGAGTTCCGCGACGACCGCTACGTGGCCGCGCTGAGCCTGTCGGCGGGCAGCAAGGCGCAGGTGTTCTACCTGGTTCGCGCGGTGACCCCGGGCACCTACACGGTGCCGCCGTCGCTGGTCGAGGACATGTACCGTCCCGACCTGCGCGGGGTGGGGCGCAGCAACCCCGGCACGATCAACGTCGTGCAGCCCTGATAGACCTCCCCTCTCCCTCCGGGAGAGGGGCAGGGAGTGAGGGTACGGCGGCCAGAAATGCACCAGAACCGCCGCGCTCAACTCCCCTCTCCCTCCGGGAGAGGGGCAGGGGTGAGGGTACGGCGGCCAGAAATGCGCCAGAACCGCCGCGCTCAACCCCTCTCCCCCGGAAGAGGGGTCGGCGGTGAGGTACGACCGCCAGCAATGCACCAAAGACCGCCGCGCCCAACCGGGCTGCAGACGCCCTCACACTTCGCAGCACCCAAGACAGGACCCGGCAGGGTCCTGTCGTCGTTTGCGGCCAGCGCCTGCGTCGCCGCAGCGCTAACTCCCAGGCGGAATCGCGCCGGCCGCTGCTCAGAGACCAAATGGCCGCCGCAACGCCCCGACGTCGATGAATGCACGTTTTTGCACGATTATGCACGTTCGTCTAAGCTGGGCTCGCATCCGATCGCAGGTTCCCCCGCATGCCGTCCGCCTCGCCTCCAGCTTCCGCGCCAACCCCCGCGCCCACCGTCTCCCGCGCCGTCGCCGCCACCCGCGGCATGTTCCTGCTCTCAGGCATGGCCATGGCCGCCTGGGCGCCGATGGTGCCCTACGTCAAGGCGCGCTTCGCGCTGGACGACGCGCGGCTGGGCATGGTGCTGCTGGCCTTCGGCGCCGGCTCGGTGCTGGCGATGCCGTTGGGCGGGCTGCTCAGCCACCGCCTGGGCGCGCGCACGGTCATCGTCGCCAGCGCACTGGCGCTGTGCCTGGCATTGCCGGCATTGGCGCTGGCGCCCAGCGTGCCGCTGCTGGTGGCGGCGCTGCTCTACTTCAGCGCGGCGCTGGGCGCGCTCGACGTGTCGATGAACGCGCATGCGGTGGAGGTGGAGCGGCGTCTGCAGAAAGCGGCGATGTCCGGCTTCCACGGCCTGTTCAGCGTCGGTGGGCTGATCGGCGCGGCCGGCATGAGCGCCTTGCTCGGTGCCGGCCTGCCGCTGTTGGCCGGCGCCGTGCTGGTCGCCGTGCTGCTGCTGGGCGTGCTGCTGTGGCAGCGCGGCGGCTTGCTGCGGCACGCGGCGTCCACCAGCGAAGCGGTGCCGCTGCGCCTGCCGCAGGGGCCGGTGCTGCTGCTGGGCGCGCTGTGCTTCGTCTGCCTGCTGGCAGAGGGCGCGATGCTGGACTGGAGCGCGGTGCTGCTGCGCGAGCATCACGGCCTGGCGCCCAGCGCGGCGGGCATGGGCTATGCCGCGTTCTCGGTGGCGATGGCGCTGGGCCGGCTCGGCGGCGACCGCCTGGTGGCCTGGCTGGGGCCGGTGCGCACCGTCGCCCTTGGCGCGGTGCTGGCCGCGGCCGGGCTGGCGCTGGCCAGCCTCGGGACCTTGCCGGGCAGCGGCCTGCTCGGCTGCGTGCTGGTCGGCCTGGGCGCGTCCAACCTGGTGCCGGTGATGTTCGGCGCCGCCGGGCGCATGCCCGGTACTTCGCCCGCGCTGGCGCTGGCGACCTTGACCACGCTCGGGTATACCGGCCTGCTCGCCGGACCGGCGCTGATCGGCTTCCTGGCCCACGCCATCGGCCTGCCGCTGGCGCTGGCCGCGGTGGCGGCGCTGTTGCTGCTGGTCGCCGCCGGCGCGCGCCTGGTCCGCCGCTGATCCCCACTTCCGTCCGCTGGAGCCTGCCATGCCGTCGTCCGATCCCTCCGCCTCGCCTCGCCTGGACACCGTGGTGTTCGATCTCGGCGGCGTCCTGATCGACTGGAATCCGCGCCATCTGTATCGCCAACTGTTCGACGAGGAGGCGGCGATGGAATCCTTCCTGCGCGAGGTGTGCAGCCCGCAGTGGAACGAGCGCCAGGACGCCGGGCGGCCGTGGCACGAGGCGGTGGCCGAACTGAGCGCGCTGCATCCGGCGCATGCGCCGATGATCGCCGCCTACCACGCGCGCTGGCCGGAGATGCTGGGCGGCGCGCTGGACGCCACGGTGGCGGTGCTGGACGAGTTGCGCGGGCAGGGCGTGCGGCTGTACGCGTTGACCAACTGGTCGCACGAAACCTTCCCGATCGCGCGCGAGCGCTATCCGTTCCTGCAGTGGTTCGAGGGCGTGCTGGTGTCGGGCGAGGAGCGCCTGGTCAAGCCGGACCCGGCGATCTTCGCGCTGCTGTGCGAACGCTACGCGATCGACCCGGCGCGGGCGGTGTTCATCGACGACGCGCCGCGCAACGTGCACGCCGCGGCCGCCACCGGCATGCACGCGCTGCAGTTCCGCGACGCCGCCACGCTGCGCGAGGAGTTGGTCGCACTGGGCCTGCTGCCGCCGCGCACCGACGCCGCGGCGCCATGAGCGGCGAGCGCGACACGCTGCCGCAGGAGCGGCAGCAGGCGATCCTGCAGCGCTTGCGCGAGCACGGCCGGGTGGTGGCCGCGGAACTGGCCGAGCGCTTCGCGGTGTCCGAGGATTCGATCCGCCGCGACTTGCGCGAACTCGCCGCGCAGGGGCTGTGCCGGCGCGTCTACGGCGGCGCGCTGCTGCCCACGCCGACCTTCGCGCCGCTGCCGCAGCGCCAGGCCGAGCATGCCGAGCGCAAGCGCGCACTGGCGCTGGCCGCGGTCGCGCTGGTCAAGCCCGGGCAGCGGCTGTTGATCGATGCCGGCTCCACCAACAGCGCCATCGCCGCTGCGCTGCCGGCGCGGCAGGGGGTGAGCGTGGTCACCAATGCGCCGGACATCGCGCAGATCCTGCTGCGTCGCGAGGGCATCGAGATCCTGCTGATCGGCGGACGACTGGACCCGCGCAGCGGCGCGGCGGTGGGCGCCCAGGCGCTGCAGCAAGTGCGGCAGCTGCGCGCCGACCTGTGCTTCCCCGGCGCCTGCGCAATCGACCCCGAGCGCGGCCTGTGGGGCGTGGACGACGAGGAGAGCCTGTTCAAGCGGGCGATGGTCGAGGCCAGTGCCGAGACCGTGGCGGTGGTGACCAGCGACAAGCTCGGCACCCTGGCCGCGCACCGCGTGGTCGGCGTGGAGGCGATCGACCGGCTGGTGGTGGAGCACGACGCCCCGGATGGTGTGCTTGCCGCGTTCGCCGCGCAGGCGGTGCAGGTGCATCGCGCTGCGCCGGCGGACGTCGCCTGAGGGACGGCAGCCGGGCAGCCGCTGCAGCGCACACGACGGCATCGAACGCGGCAAGGGCGCGGCGTCCGCACAGCTCTGCCATCGCGAGTGACCCGCTGCCCGACGCCGAGTCAGGCCGGGCCGTGTCTTCGCGCTTTCCTCAC
This sequence comes from Xanthomonas protegens, assembly GCF_038442435.1. Classification (NCBI taxonomy): domain Bacteria; kingdom Pseudomonadati; phylum Pseudomonadota; class Gammaproteobacteria; order Lysobacterales; family Lysobacteraceae; genus Xanthomonas; species Xanthomonas protegens. The sequence continues at coordinate 56,714 of NZ_JAQJCQ010000021.1, forward strand.
GTCGCCATCGCAGCGTCATATCCCTGGGATTAAATAACGAACTTTAAGTTACTTAATTCGGTCAACCAGGGGACATCGCCATGCAACCACTCACCCATCGGCGCCGCGCGCTGATCGTCTGCGCGCTTGCCGCCAGCTGCCAGGCCGCGCTGGCGCAGGACGCCGCGTCCACCACCGCGACGGTCGCCGCCGACGCCAGCGCCGTCGCGGCCACTGCGCCGGCCGTCGGCGACACCGCACCTACCTCCACGCCCGACACCGCGCCCGTCGCCGCCACCAGCGGCGACGGCACCACCACGCTGTCCAGCGTGATGGTCACCGGCGTGCGCAAGGCCAATGCCGCCGCGATCGAGAGCAAGCGCGCGGCCACCAACATCACCGACGTGGTCAGTTCCACCGACGTGCGCGCGCTGCCGGATACCACCATCGTCGAGGCGCTGCGCCGCATCCCGGGCCTGTCGGTGCTGCCGGCCACCGACAACGAGCACCCGCGCGACGAAGCCGCCACCCCGGTGCTGCGCGGCCTCGGCCCGTCCTACAACAACGTCACCATCGACGGCCTGACCGTGGCCTCGCCGGGCACGCCCAACGGCACGCTCGGCTCGATCACCCGCGGCGTGCGCCTGGACATCCTGCCGGCCTCGATGGTCAGCGAACTGCAGGTCATCAAGACCTTCACCCCGGACCTGGATCCGAACGCCACCGGCGGTGCGATCAACCTCAAGACCCGCAGCGCGTTCGAGAACGGCGGCAAGCCGTTCTTCACCGCCGAGGCCTCGCTGGGCCATGCCAACGACGTCGGCAAGCCGCGCGACCAGGACGACCCGGGCTACCGCCTGCTCGCCACCGGCAGCCGCACCTTCGGCAGCGAAGGCCAGTACGGCCTGACCCTGTCCGGCAACTACCAGACGCTGAGCAGCTACACCGAAACCCACATGACCACCGACACGGTGCACTACGGGTTCTACGACAGCACCGGCGCGCTGCAGAGCGGCACTAACCTGGGCAACGGCTGGGCCGTGCCGCAGCAGGACAAGTACTGGTACGTGATGGACAAGCGCGACCGCTACGGCCTCACCGGCAAGTTCGAGGCGCGGCTGAGCGAATCCCTGCAGGCCTACGCCATGGCCGGCTACTACTACTTCCGCGACAACATGGAGCGCAACGAGGTCATCCTCGATCCGCGCAACCGCAACCGCGTCTACAACCAGACCGCCACCAGCGGCACGTACCCGGTCGGCGACGTGGAAGTGGGCTACTCCAACCAGATCACCACCACCCGCACCAAGCTCGGCCAGACCGGCTTCGAGTGGCGACCGGACGACCGGCAGGTGCTGTCGGCGCGCGCGTCCTGGTCCGATGCCACCTATGCCGAGCCGATCAAGATGATCAAGTACGTCACCGGCGCGCAGCGCCCGGCGGCGGTGCCCACCGGGCAGACCGGCCCAGGCGTCACCGTGGTGCCGACGGCGGCCTATGGCTTCAACTACGACACCTCCGCGCTGAACCAGCGTTTCCCGATGGCGGCGCAGGCGTACTACAACTACGACAACTACAGCCTGCTGTACTGGCGCCCGGACTACCAGCGCAACGCGCGCGACAAGGTGCTCACCGGGCGCCTGGACTACGCCTTCAACCGTGGCGAGATGGACCGCGGCTTCGGCTTCGGCAGCGGCCTGAGCTACACCCGCGACGAACCCGGCTTCGACATCTATCGCGTGGAATACCAACCCAACCGCAGCGGGCCGCCGCTGAAGATCGCCGACGTGCTGGCGCCGTCCAATGCGCCGATGCGCTACCTGGGCCTGAACCTGATCGCGATCGATCCGGACAAGGCCAACCAGGTGCTGAGCGCCACGCCGCTGAGCGCGTTCAACCGCACCGACCAGAGCGCCTTCAGTAACCAGGACAACTTCAGCCACCGCGAAGAGATCTTCGGTGCCTACGGCCTGGTCGGTTACCGCGCCGACGCGTTCGACGTGGAAGTCGGCCTGCACTACGACCACACCGACCAGTCCACCGTCGGCCGCCAGCGGCAACTGGATGCGGCCACTGGCAGCTACGTCTACGTCGATGCTCCGACCGAGTCGCGCTACGCCAAGGTGCTGCCCTCGGCGGTGATGACCTATCACGTCAACGACCGCCTGGACCTGCGCGCCGGCGCCAGCCGCACGCTCGGCCGTCCGCCCTACGACGCCTATGCCGCGCGCACCTCGATCGGCTTCGTCAACAGCAGCGACATGGGCAATCCCAACGCGCAGGGCGTGACCGTCACCATCGGCAACCCCGACATCAAGCCGCGCGTGTCCACCAACCTGGACCTGTCGCTGGAATGGCGCCTGCCCGACGACTTCGACGGCATGCTGGCCGCGGCGCTGTTCGACAAGCGCATCCAGGACGAGATCTTCACCCTCTCGCGCACCGACCAGTTCAGCTTCAACGGCACCACCTATTCCAACGTGCTGATCAGCACCCCGGCCAACGCCGCCAAGGCGCACGTGCGCGGCCTGGAGCTGAGCGCGGTGTTCAACACCCTGTTCCCGGGCGTGCCGGCGCTGTCCGGCCTGGGCGCCAGCGCCAACCTGGCCCTGCTCGATGGCGGCATGGACGTGCCGTTCACCAGCGGCAGCGCGCCCAACCTGGTGCAGAGCCAGCGCACCGTCGATCGCCTGGTCGGGCAGCCGGACTACACCGCCAACGCCTCGCTGTTCTACACCATCGGCGGCGTCGAACTGCGTGCGGCCTACAACCGCCAGGGCAAGGCGCTGCGCACCATCGTCAGCAACATCGCCTGGCAGGATCTGTACTGGGCGCCGCGCTCGCAGCTGGACCTGTCGGCGACCTGGGCGGTGAGCAAGCAGCTCAGCGTGGTCGGCCAGATCAGCAATGTCACCCACAGCCGCCTCACCAGCTTCACCGGCCCCGGCGAGAACCTGCTGAAGGACAGTTATTCGATGCCGACCACCTACTGGCTCGGCCTGCGCTTCACCCCGTCGCTGTGACCGTTGCCGGAGACCTTCCATGAACCTGCTTTTCCCGCGCGGCGCGATCATCGCCGCACTGCTGACCGCGACGGCCCCGGCCGTCGCCGCCATCGCCCCGATCCAGGCGCGCCTGGCCGCACCCGACGGCGGCATCTTCGTCGTCGCCCATCGCGGCTGCCACAACCCCGCGCCCGCGCACGGCTTTCCCGGGCACGCACCGGAGAACTCGCTGCTGGGCCTGGAGCGCTGCGTGACGCTGGGCGTGGACATGCTGGAAACCGACATCCGCCGCGCCGGCGACGGCACCCTGGTGATGTTCCATGACGCTACCGTCGACCGCACCACCGACGGCACCGGCAAGGTTGCCGAACTGACCTGGCCGCAACTGGCACGGTTGCGCCTGCGCGACGACGAGGGCGGCGCCGACGCGCCGCTCACCGACCAGCATCCGCTGACCCTGCAGCAGATGCTGGCCGCGGCCAAGGGCCGGATCATGCTCAACCTCGACGTCAAGGCACCCATCTACGCCGAGGTGGTCGACGCGGTGCGCCGTGCCGGCATGGAGCGGCAGGTGGTGGTCAAGACCGAGGTCGGCGTCGCCAGCCAGGATCTGGCGTCGATGCCGCCGTTCGACCGGATCAACTTCACCCCGGTGCTGCTCAACCCGCCGGGAACCGACGACCTAGTGCAGACCGTGCGCACCCAGACCGGCGGCAAGGTGCGGCCGGTGGCGATCGAACTGCCGCGGATGCGCCTGGACCAGTTGCCGGCGGTAACGGCGCTGGCAAAGCAGCGGCAAGTACGGCTGCTGGTCAATACGCTGTGGGAAGGCTTCGTCGCCGACGTCGGCGGCGATGCCGATGCGGTGCGCGATCCGGAGGCGGTGTGGGGGCGGCTGTACCGCGCCGGCATCGGCGCCTTCCAGACCGACGAACCGGAAGCGCTGCTGCGCTATCGCGCGTCGCTGGAAAAGCCCTGACCCGCGCATGGCCGTTCCACTGTCCGTAATCGGTCGCTGCGCGACCGCTTGCGGACGCGGCGATTGCGCGCGCAGCGGTCGCGGCGCAACGGATTCAATGGGTTAGCGCGGTTCGCCGATTGGCATGCCGCCTGCTGTACAGCAGGCATGGATATCGCGAAGTCTCCGAACCGTTCGTTCTGGCGCCACCGCCGCCGCTGGCTGGTGGCAGCCGCTGCCGTGGCGATCGTGCTGGGCGTGGCGCTGCTCGGCAGCGGCCGCGCCGCGCCGCGGGTGGCGCGCAGCGACGTGTGGATCGATGCGGCCATGCGGGGCGAAATGCGCCGCGAGGTCCGCGCCAACGGCGTGCTGGTGCCGCGGCAGATCCGCTGGATCACCGCCGGGGCCCCGGCCACCGTGCAACAGCAATTGGTCGAGGCCGGCGCGCGCGTGCTGGCCGATACGCCGATCCTGCAACTGGTCAATCCGGAGCTGGACGCCGGCCTGGATCGCGCGCGCGCCGCGCTGGCCGGCGCCGATGCCGACCTGGCCGCGCTGCACGCCGCACTGGCCTCGCAGCTGCTGGACCAGCAGGCGCTGCAGGCGCAGGCCAAGTCCGAATTGCAGATCGCGCAGATCAAGGCCAAGGCCTACCGGCGCGGCCACGACGGCGGCGCGATCTCGGCGATCGACCTCACCCAGAGCCAGATCGTCGAGGCGCAGCAACGCAGCCGTGCCGACATCGAACGCAAGCGCGTCGCCGCGTTCCGGCAGAACATGGCGGCGCAATTGCGCGCCGCGCAGGCACGGCGTGCGCAGGCCGCCAGCGCCCTGGCCATCGCGGCGGAACAGGCCGCCTCGCTGCAGGTACGCGCCGGCAGCGACGGCATCCTGCAGCAGGTGGACGTGGAACCCGGCCAGCGCGTCGAGGCCGGCGCCAAGCTGGCTCGGGTCGCGCGCCCGGACGACCTGCTGGCCAGGCTGCAGGTGCCCGAAGTCCTGGCCAAGGACGTGATCGACGGCTTGCCGGTCGTCGTGGACACGCACAACGGCGTGATCCGCGGGCAGGTGGCGCGTATCGATCCGGCAGTGCGCAGCGGCAGCGTGGTGGTCGACGTGCGGCTGACGCCGCCGCTGCCGCCCGGCGTGCGCCCGGACCTGTCGGTGGATGGACGCATCGTGCTCGGCACGCTGCACGACGTGATCAGCATTCCGCGCCCGGCGCTGGCCGTGCCCAACACCGCCGGCAGCCTGTTCGTGCTGCGCGCCGGCGGCGAGACCGCACACCGCATCCGCGTGCGCTTCGGCGCCGCCTCCAGCGACCGCATCGAAGTGCGCGCCGGCCTGCGCGCCGGCGATCGCGTCGTGCTGTCCGACACCAGCCAGTGGAATGCCGACGCCACCTTGCGCTTACGCTAGCCTCACCAGGAGAGATCCCGCATGACCGCACTACCCGCACCATCCGCCGCGCCGCTGATCCACCTGCACGGGCTCAGCAAGGTGTTCCACACCGAGGAAGTGGAAACCCACGCCCTGGCCGAGATCGCACTGGACGTAGCGCCTGGCGATTTCGTCGCCATCACCGGCCCGTCCGGCTGCGGCAAGTCGACCCTGCTGTCGATCCTGGGCCTGCTCGATGCGCCCAGCGGCGGCAGCTATCTGCTCAACGGCCGCAGCGTCGCCGAGCTGGACACGGTCGGCCGCGCGCGCATCCGCAATGCCGAGATCGGCTTCATCTTCCAGGCCTTCAACCTGATCGCCGACCTCACCGTGGAAGAGAACGTGGCGCTGCCGCTGACCTACCGCGACGGCGCCCAGCGCAGCCAGATCCGCCAGCGCGTGCGCGAGGTGCTGGAACTGGTCGGCATGCAGCATCGCCACAAGCACTATCCCGGGCAGTTGTCCGGCGGCCAGCAGCAGCGCGTGGCGGTGGCGCGCGCGCTGGCCGGCAACCCGGCGATCCTGCTTGCCGACGAGCCCACCGGCAACCTGGACAGCCGCAACGGCGAGGCGGTGATGCAATTGCTCGAGCAACTGCACGACAACGGCACCACCTTGTGCATGGTCACCCACGACCCGGCGTTCGCGCGTCGCGCGCAGCGCATCGTGCACATGCTCGACGGCCGCATCGTCGACGAGGACACCTTCGAGCGGTTGCGCCACGAGCAGGATGTGGCGTTGCCGGCGCGCGCCGCGGGGCAGGCACGATGAGCGCCGCCCTGCATTGGGCCGAGATGCGCCAATCCTGGCGCGCGCTGGCGCGCAAGCCGGGTTATCTGCTGCTGGCGGTGCTGACCCTGGCGCTGGGCGTGGCCACCACCACCGCGGTGTTTGCGCTGCTCGACCAGGCCTTGCTCAAGCCATTGCCGTTCCCGCAGCCGGAGCGGCTGGTCACCCTCGGCCTGTCCAGCGACCCTGGCCGCAATGTCGCTGCACCCGGCTACTACCCGGTGTTGCGGCGCATGTCGAGCCTGCAGTCGACCGGTATTGCGCGCGGGTTCCCGGTGCCGGCCAACGTCGCCCGCGGCGCTGCCAGCGAGGTGGTCAGCGCGATCAGCGCCGATGCCGGCTTCCTGCGCACGCTCGGCCTGCCGATGGCGGCGGGGCGCAACTTCAACGACGAGGAAAGCCGGCCCGGCGGGCCGCAGGCGGTGATCCTCAGCCATCGCTTCTGGCAGCGCTATTTCGGTGGCGATCCGGCGGCGGTGGGGCGCACCCTGCAGGTGGAAGGCAAGCCGGTGCAGATCGTCGGCGTGTTGCCGGCAGAGTTTCCCTGGGCCGAACCGTTCGACCTGATCCGCAACATGCAGCCGGACCTGGCCGCGACCAACCTGTCCACCAACGAGATCGTGGTGGCAAGGTTGCGGCTCGGCGTCAGCGTGGCCGCCGCTTCCGCGCAGACCGCGGCGACGCTCCAGGCTCTCTTGCGCAACAGCCCGCACATGGACGCGTCGTGGTGGGCGTCCTTGCAGCGACGGCCGCCCAATGCGCTGCCGCTGCAGGACAGCCTGTACGCCGCCAACAGCGGCAACACGCTGTGGCTGTTCTTCGCCGCGGCCGCCTGCGTGCTGTTGATCGCCGCGATCAACCTGACCAGCCTGATGCTGTTGCGTGCGCTCGGGCGCAGCCACGACAGCGCGGTGCGCGCCGCGCTGGGCGCATCGTGGCTGCGGCTGAGCCTGCCGGCGCTGGCCGAAGGCGTGCTCATCGGCGCCCTCGGCAGCTTGGCCGGCTTGGCGCTGGCCTGGCTCGGGCTGCGCCTGCTCGGCGACTGGGTACCGCTGATGTGGATGCGCGGCGAGGCGCCGCACCTGACCGGCGCCAGCGTGCTGTTCGCGCTGCTTGCCGGCGGTGCGACGGCGCTGTTGGCCGCAGCGCTGGGCATCGTCCGCGGCCGCCGCCGCAATCTGGTGACTGAACTGGCTGGCGGTGGGCGCGGCGGTTGGAGCCTGCAGGCCGGTCGCCTCGGTCGCGTCCTGGTGATCGCGCAGGTGGCCATCGCCGTGGTGCTGCTGATCGGCGCGGCCCTGTTCACCCGCACCCTGCAGAAGCTGGCGGAGGTACCGATGGGCTTCGAGAGCCGCTCGGCGGTGGTGTTCACCCTGGCGCCGGTGAAGGAGCGCTATGTCACCGCGGCCGATGCGGTGGAGCAGACCCGGCGCATCGTCGCGCGGTTGCAACAGGTGCCGGGCATCGACCGCGTGGGGGTGTCGACCAATCCGCCGACGGCGACGCGGTTGAGTTGGAGCGTGGAGATCGATGGCGCGCCCTCCGTCGACAGCCAGTACCGACTGGCCACGCCGCAGTTCCTGGAGGTGTTCCGCATCCCCTTGCTGGCCGGGCGCGGGATCGCCGACAGCGACGTGGCCGGAGCCGAGCGCGTCTGCGTGGTCAGCGCCAGCTTCGCTGCGCGCTACCTGCACGGGCAGGCGCTCGGCAAGATCGTCACCGTGCCCGACGATGGCGGCGACCAGCGCCTGGCGATGCGCGTGGTCGGCGTGGTCGGCGACGTGCGCCACACCAGCCCGGCCGAGCCGCCGGAGCCGACGGTGTACCAGCCGCTGGCGCAGATGAGCGAGCCGATGTGGCAGATCATCCGCGGTTTCGGCGCCTTGACCTATGCCATCCATCTGCGGGCTGGCGCACTGGGCGCGGACGAGCGCGCGTTGCGTGCGGCGATCGACGAGGTGGCGCCGCAGCAGCCGATCGCCGGCCTGCAGCCGATGCAGGCGCTGGTCGCCACCACCACCGGCGAACAGAAGCTCAACCTGCTGCTGGTGGGCCTGTTCGCGGGACTGGCCTTGCTGCTGGCGGCGGTCGGCCTGTACGCGGTGATGGCGGTGGCGGTGGCCGCGCGCCAGCACGAGTTCGGCGTGCGCGCCGCGCTCGGCGCGCCGCCGGCACGGCTGCGCCGGCAGGTGCTGGGCGAGGCCGGCGTACAGATCGGCGTGGGCCTGCTGCTGGGCCTGGGCGTGGCGATGGCGGTGTCGCGGCTGCTGCAGCGGTTCCTGTTCGAGGTGCGCGTGGCCGATCCGCTGGCGATCGGCGCGGTGCTGCTGGTGCTGGCCGCGGCCGGCCTGCTCGCCGCGCTGGCGCCGGCGCGGCGCGCGGCGCGGGTGCCGCCGATGCAGGCCTTGCGCGCCGAATGATGGGCGCCGGCAACCGAGGCGCGGGCGCCGCGGCAGCGGCCGTGGCGCCTGCCGGTGGCCTGCCGCATCGCGGGTGCCGCGCGACACGCGCGTGGCACCCGCCGATGCCGTGCGCGGGCCGCGTCTGGCCGCAACGTGCGGCGTACGCCCTAGACTCTGCGCCATGAACGAGCCCCGTCTCCCGCCCTTGCCGCGCATCCTCGTCGTCGACGACCAGGCAGACGTGCGCGAGGCCCTGCGCATGCTGCTCAAGAGCGCCGGCTACGGAATGGTCGGTGCCGAATCGCCGGAGCTGGCGCTGGCCTGCCTGCGCGGCGACGCGTTCGCCGCGGTGCTGGTCGACATGAACTACGCCCGCGACACCACCTCCGGCGCCGAAGGCCTGGCGTTGATCGCGGAGATTGCCGCGCAATGGCCGGGACTGCCGGTGATCGCGATGACCGCCTGGGCCAGCATCGAGCTGGCGGTGGCGGCGATGCGCGAGGGCGCGGTGGATTTCATCGAGAAGCCCTGGCAGAACGCGCGGGTGCTGGCGGTGCTGGACAGCCGCATCGCGCTGGAGCGCAGCCGGCGCAGCGCGCAGCGGCTGGGCGAGGCGCAGGCGCGGCTGCTGCAGGACGGCGCGGCCGGCTTCGTCGCCGAATCGGCACCGATGCAGCGCCTGGTCGAGGACCTGCTGCGCATCGCCGGCAGCGGCGCCAACGTGCTCCTGCTGGGCGAGAATGGCACCGGCAAGAGCCTGCTGGCGCAGTTGCTGCACCAGTGGTCGCCGCGGCGCGCGCAGGCCTTCGTCAAGGTCAACATCGGCGGGCTGGCGCCGACCCTGTTCGAGGCCGAACTGTTCGGCCACGTGCGCGGCGCCTACACCGACGCGCGCCAGGACCGTGCCGGCCGTTTCGAACTGGCCGATGGCGGCACCTTGTTCCTGGACGAGATCGGCAACCTGCCGCTGCAGCAGCAGCCCAAGCTGCTGCGCGCGATCGAGGACGGCGAGTTCGAGCGGCTCGGCTCCTCGCGCACGCAGCGGGTGGACGTGCGCATTGTCGCGGCGACCAATGCCGATCTGGAGGCGGAGGTGGCGGCCGGCCGCTTCCGCCAAGATCTGCTGTACCGGCTCAACACGTTCCAGGTGCGGGTGCCACCGCTGCGCGAGCGCGGCGCCGACATCCTGCCGCTGGCGCGGCACTACCTGGCCGCCGCCTGCACCCGCTATCGGCGGCCGCTGCCGACGCTGGCGCGCGACGCCGAGCGCGCCCTGCTGGGCTACGCCTGGCCCGGCAACGTGCGCGAACTGGCGCACGCGATGGAGCGCGCGGCGCTGCTCGCCGACGGCAGCACCCTGGGCAGCGACGATCTGCGCCTGCAGCCGGCGACCAACGCCGCGCCGACACTGTCGACGCAACTGACGCTGGAAGAGGCCGAAGCGCTGCTGCTGAAGCAGGCGTTGGCGCAGCAGCAGGGCAACCTGCAGCGCACCGCCGACCAGCTCGGCATCACCCGGCAGAGCCTGTACCGGCGCCTGGGCAAGCACGGACTGCGCAGCGATGACGCCGGCTGAGCGGCAGCGCCGGCGGCCGTTGTGGCTGGCGGCACCGGCCGTGCTGGCCCTGGTGCTGGTGCTCGTGGCCGGCGCGCCGCGGTTGCCCGAGGCGATCGTGCTGCTGCTGTGCGTGCTGTTGCTGACGATGGCGCTCTGGCGCTGGCAGCAGCGCGATGCCGGGCAGCGCCTGCGTACCCTCGGCGGCCTGCTGGACGCGCTGCGCGAGGGCGACTACAGCGTGCGCGCGGCGCAGGATGCGCGCGATGCCGACGGCCTGCTGGCGCGGTTCAACGCCCTGGCGCAGCGCCTGCAGGACGAACAGCGCGATTCGCACGAAAGCCTGCAACTGCTGAGCAAGACCCTGGCGGCGCTGGACGGGGCGGTGTTCGCCTTCGAACAGGACCAGCGCCTGCGCCTGCTCAATCCGGCCGGCGAGCGCCTGCTCGGCGTCGCCGCGCAGCAGGCGATCGGGCAATCCGCGCAGGTGCTGGGCCTGGCCGGCCTGTTCGATGTGCCGTCGGGCAGCATCCAGGCACATGCGTTTCCTCGGCAGCAGGGGCGCTGGCAGATCGGCCACGCCGCCTTGCGCAGCCGTAGCCAGGCCGGGCGGCTGCTGTTGGTGCAGCCGATGGAGCGCGCACTGCGCGAGGAAGAGGCGCAAGCCTTCCGCCGCCTGCTGCGCGTGCTCAGCCACGAGATCAACAATTCGCTGGCGCCGATCGCTTCGATCGCCGACACCCTCGCGCGCCTGCTGGCGGCCGCCCCGCAGGCGCTCGACGCCGACTTGCAGGCCGATCTGCACAACGGGCTGGGCGTGATCGAACAGCGCAGCGCCGCGCTGCAGCGGTTCCTGGGCGGCTACGCGCGCCTGGCCAGGCTGCCGGCGCCGGTCCCGGCGGCGGTGGCGCTGGCGCCGCTGTGCGCGCGCGTGCAGCGGCTGCTGGACGATGCCCGGGTGCAGGTCGAGGTCGCGCCGTCGCTGCATGCGTGCGCCGACGCCGACCAGCTCGAACAGGTGCTGATCAACCTGCTGCGCAACGCGCTGGAAGCCGGCGGCAGCGCGCCGGTGACGCTGCGCGCGCGCGGCGACGGCGCCGGTGTGCTGATCGAAGTGCGCGACGGGGGTGCCGGCCTGCCGCCCAGCGACAACCTGTTCGTGCCGTTCTTCACCACCAAGCCCGGCGGTTCGGGCATCGGCCTGGTGCTGTCGCGGCAGATCCTGGAAGCGCAGGGCGGCAGCCTGCACCTGGAGGCGCGCACGGATGCGCCCGGCAGCGTGGCGACGCTGCGCCTGCCGCTGGCGTAGGGCGGGGTGGGGTGGGGTGGGGACGTTCGGCGGGATCTAGCCCGTGCACTACGTGCTGGCATTGCGCGTCCCCAGGAGACTCCATGCCGTCGTAGGAGCGGCTTCAGCCGCGACGGGCGTTCCCGATAGCGCCCATCGCGGCTGAAGCCGCTCCTACAAAACAGCAGCGCGTCAATCGCGTCGCGGCAACGGCGAACTGGTGGCGGTGTCCCGACGCCAGCTCCGCGCACCGTCGGTGCCGCCAAACGCGCCGGCCTGGTCCCGCTCGCCGCATCGCCGCCGCAACAGGCAAAATGGCCGCTTCCATCGGGAGCACGCATGCCACTGGACGACACCGCCGCCTCGCACGTCGCGCGGCGCCCCCGGCGCTGGACGCGCCTGCTGCCGTGGCTGCGCTGGGGCGCGGTGGCGCTGCTGTCGACCTTGCTGCTGCTCGACCTGGCGTTCCCGCTGCCGCTGCCGAAGTCGCGCGACACCTCGACCCTGGTGGTGGCCGCCGACGGCAGCCCGCTGCGCGCCTTCGCCGACGGCAACGGCGTCTGGCGCTATCCGGCCACGCCGGACAGCGTCTCGCCGCTGTACCTGCAGGCGCTGCTGAACTACGAGGACCGCTGGTTCTGGCAGCACCCCGGGGTCAATCCCTGGGCGCTGCTGCGCGCGGCCAAGCAGTGGCTGTTCTCGCGCCACATCGTCTCCGGCGGCTCCACCCTGACCATGCAGGTGGCGCGCATCCTGATGCCGCCCGAGGTCAGCACGCGCACGCCGTGGGGAAAGGCGCAGCAGGCGCTGCGTGCGCTGCAACTGGAAGCGCACCTGAGCAAGCGGCAGATCCTGCAGCTGTACCTGGAACGCGCGCCCTACGGCGGCACCATCGAGGGCGTGGAAGCGGCGAGCTGGGCCTACCTGGGCAAGCCGGCCGCACGCCTGTCGCAGGCCGAGGCGGCGCTGCTGGCGGTACTGCCGCAGGCGCCGAGCCGATTGCGCCCGGACCGGCATCCGGAGGCGGCGCGTGCGGCGCGCGACAAGGTGCTCGAACGCATGGTCGCGCTGCGCGTGTGGCCGCGCGCGCAGGTCGACGACGCGCGTATCGAGCCGGTGGTGGCGCGCTCGCTGCAGACGCCGCTGCACGCCGCGTTGCTGGCCGAGCGCCTGCGCCAGCAACATCCGCATGCCGCGCACATCGTTTCCACCCTCGATGCCGACCTGCAGCGCACCCTCGAAGACCGGGTCAGCGCCTACTTCTCGCAACTGCCCGAGCGCACCTCCGCCGCCTTGCTGGTGGTGGACAACCGCGACCTGCAGGCGCGCGCCTACATCGGCTCGGTGCAGTTCGGCGACCGCCGCCGGCTCGGCGACGTGGACATGGTGCAGGCCTGGCGTTCGCCCGGCTCCACGCTCAAGCCGTTCCTGTACGGCATGGCCCTGGACGACGGCCTGATCCACTCGGAGAGCCTGCTGGTCGACGCGCCGCAGAGTTTCGGCGACTACCGCCCGGGCAATTTCGACGAAGCCTTCAACGGCCCGATCGGCGCCGCCAGCGCGCTGCGCCTGTCGCTCAACGTGCCGGCGGTGGACCTGCTCGACCGGGTCGGGCCGGCGCGCTTCGCCGCGCGCCTGAGCAATGCCGGCATCGGCCTGAAGTTCCCGCGCGGCAGTACCCCCAACCTGGCGCTGATCCTGGGCGGCACCGGCGCGAAGCTGGAGGAACTGGTCGGCGCCTTCGCCGCGCTCAACCGCGACGGCATCGCCGGCCACGTGCGCTACAGCGCAACCGACAAGCGCATCGAACGGCGGCTGATGTCGCCCGGCGCGGCCTGGATCGTGCGCGAGATGCTCGAGGCCAATCCGCGTCCGGGCTACGGCGTCGGCACCTTCGACGTCGGCACGCGCCCGCGGGTGGCGTGGAAGACCGGCACCAGCTACGGCTACCGCGATGCCTGGGCGATCGGCAGCACCCGCCGCTACACCGTCGGCGTGTGGGTGGGCCGCCCCGACGGCACGCCGCTGCCCGGCCAGTACGGCGCGGTGACCGCGTTGCCGCTGATGTTCGAGACCATCGACAGCCTGCCGCGCCTGCGCGGCGACAACGCCCCGCGGCCGATGCCGGCGACGGTGCAGCAGGTGGACGTGTGCTGGCCGCTGGGCATCGCCGCCGAGCAGACGCCGCCGTCGTTGTGCCAGCGCCGTTTCTCCGCCTACGCACTGGACGGCGCGGTGCCGCCGACCTTCGCCGAGCGCGATGCGCGGCTGTGGAGCGCCGGCCGCGAGACCGTGCAGGTGGACGCGCGCAGCGGCTTGCGCCTGTCGCCGGACTGCGCACAGCCGCATGAGGCGGTCACCCGCGACCTGGCACGTTGGCCGGCGCTGCTGACGCCGTGGCTGCACGCCAGCGAGCGCCAGGCCGGGCAACTGCCGGCGCTGTCACCGGACTGCCGCGACGACGGCCGTGGCCGCAGCGACGTATTGCGCATCGAAGGCCTCAACGACCGCGCGACCCTGGCGCGCGCGCCGGGCAGCGCCAGCGTGCGCCTGCAGGTGCGCGCGCTGGGCACGAGCACACCGGTGGACTGGCTGCTGGACGGCCGCTGGATCGCCCGCACCGAGGGCGCACGCACCTTCCAGCGCGACTTCGCCGATGCCGGCGACCATACCCTGACCGCGCTGGCCAGCAACGGCGCCTGGACACAGGTGCGGTTCCGGGTGTTGCGCTGAGCAGCGGTGGCGCGCGTGCTCGTAGAAGCCAACTGTCACGCAACGACGACGATCAGAGTAGGCGGACGATCCGACCTCGGAAGCAGTCGGGACTGAAGTCCCTCCCACAATCGCTTCCGGACACCAACAAGCGTGAGTCCCTGCGAGAGTCGCGGTCGCTTGGCTTTGGCTAGTTGCTTTTGCTCTTGCTTTTGACTTGCCGGGTTCCCTTCCGAAGCGGCGGCCATCGCGGGGAAACACCCGAAGGGCGGCGCACATGGATGTGCGCCGTCCGCGGCAGGGGCAGGATGCC